>JAZQSG010000184.1:0-2792 GCA_045630025.1 Acutalibacteraceae bacterium | reverse complement strand
ATAATCTTTTTGGAGGTGAAAAGTATGGATAATTATCCGCCTAAAAAGATAAAGCATCCAACCCAGGCAGCATTAAACGTTATTGATTCAAAACCAAGCAAGACAGATCCTCAAGGTATGTATACGGGCGTGCCTGCCGATGGCGGCGAACCCATTCAGGATGCGGACGATTTGTAGTCTAATTAATTATTGAAATTATATGTGAATTGTGATAAAATTATATAAAAATAAAGCAAAGGTTGTTTAAAATGGTTTCAGTAGTTTACAGTGCAGGACTTTTCGGCATGGAGGCCTTTAACGTAGAGGTTGAATCCGACCTTTCTCAAGGTCTTCCCTCTTTCGATATTGTAGGCCTTCCCGACACTGCGGTTAAAGAGTCTCGCGACAGAGTTCGTGCTGCAATAAAAAACTGCGGCTTTGATTTTCCTGTAAGCAGAATCACGTTAAATCTTGCACCTGCCGACTTAAAAAAAGAAGGTCCTGTGTATGATTTGCCAATTCTTGTTTCTATACTTTGCGCATCGGGTCAAATTAACGCAAACCTTGATGGAAGTATGTTTGCCGGCGAGCTTTCACTTACAGGCGATTTACGCCCCATAAACGGATGCCTTGCAATGGTTATACACGCACGTCAAAAAGGTTTTTCAAAGTTTTACGTGCCGTTAAGCAACGCCCCTGAGGCATCTGTTGTTGACGGCATAGACGTAATACCGATTTCAAACGTTAAAGAGCTTGTTGACCATCTATCAGGCGAAAATGTTATTCAGCCCGTTAAGGCCGAACAATTCTTTTATAACGAAGCTGTAGATTACCCCGATTTTAGCGACGTTAAAGGCCAACAAATTCCAAAAAAGGCGCTTGAAATTGCCGCTGCAGGCGGGCACAACGTTTTGTTGATTGGTCCTCCTGGTTCAGGAAAAAGTATGCTTGCAAAAAGGTTGCCCTCAATCTTGCCCGAAATGACCTTTGATGAACAGATTGAAACAACAAAGGTTCATTCAATTGCAGGCATATTAACAGAGGGGCAACCGCTTATAACAGCCCGTCCCTTCAGAGCACCCCATCACACAATTTCGCCCGCAGGAATGTCAGGCGGCGGCTCCATCCCACGTCCCGGCGAAATATCTCTTGCCCATAACGGTGTGCTGTTTTTGGATGAGTTACCCGAGTTTCAACGTCACACCCTTGAAACCCTCCGTCAACCGTTGGAAGATGGCGTAGTAAACATTACACGTGTTGCCGGTTCTTTGTCTTTCTCTTGCTCAATTATGCTTGTTGCCGCAATGAATCCTTGCCCCTGTGGTTATTTTGGTCACCCGGGCAAAAAATGCACTTGCTCCCCCACCGCGGTATCACGCTATTTGAACAGAGTAAGCGGACCCATGCTTGACCGCTTGGATTTGCACATTGAGGTTCCACCTGTTGATTTTGATTCCCTTTCAAAAGAGGAAAAAACCGAATCCTCTGCCGAAATAAGAGAAAGAATAAATGCAGCAAGACGCATTCAGCAAAAAAGGTACGAAGGCACCGGCATAACCTGCAATGCAAGACTAACTTCAAAGCTGCTCAAAAAGTTCTGTCCCTTAACCGATGGAGCAGAAAAAGCACTTAAAAACGCCTTTGAAAAGTTAAATATGTCTGCCAGAGCTTATGACCGAATTTTAAAGGTTGCTCGAACTGTTGCCGATATAGACGGCGCAGAAATTATAGATACCCTCCACGTTCTTCAAGCAATTCAGTTAAGAAGTCTTGACAGAAAATATTGGGGAAATAATTAAAACAAAACTGCCTCTGTACTTTACAGAGGCAGTTTTCATTATGCACTTAAAAGCTTTTGTAAAACCATAAAAACAATGGGTATTGTAATAACCGATAACGTGTGCGAAACCAGCGCCATAGCAGTTGCTGAAGTAGTATCTTTACCGTATGCGCTTGGTATAACTATGGTGTTTAGACCTAAAGGCATAGCAATTGAGCACACAGCGCAAATCAGCATAGTTTCAGTAATCGGCAAAAACTTAGCCAAACCAAAAAGCACAAACATAAACACGAAAGGAATAGCTATAAGTCTGAAAAAGGTTATCATATAAACGCTAAAATCGGCAAACACCTTTTTAAAGCTAATTCCTGCAAC
Organism: Acutalibacteraceae bacterium; assembly: GCA_045630025.1. GTDB lineage: Bacteria > Bacillota > Clostridia > Oscillospirales > Acutalibacteraceae > RGIG2206. The sequence continues at coordinate 658 of JAZQSG010000184.1, read as the reverse complement.
GGTAATACCTGTTAAAATCATGGCAACGGGAGACATACAGCTGCTTGCCGCATCTATTACGGATGTAACAAAAGTCGGCAGTTGAATCTCGAACAAGCCAATAATCATACCGATTATCATACAAACAAACATCGGGTTGGCAAAACCCCTCAAGCGTTGTCTGAAGGTCATTTTTGCACCGTTTTCAGGGCAAACAAGAAGCGACGGAACAGCCCAAATATAAATTATAGCCCACAAAACCAAAGTAAAAATTATATATTCCATAAAAATATCAGGAAAAATAGATTTTACAATGGCATTACCCATAAACGAAAAATTAGAAAAACCAAGTCCATAAGTGTAGATTTTTTGCTTGTCCTTATCTTTGGTGCAAATCTTTGCCAACAAAAACGACAAAGGTATAATAATAAGTTCCAGCAACAAGCTGAACACCATTATCTTCCAGGTTGAATTAAGCTGACTAACCTTAAAATTATTAATAAACGTGCCCATTACCAATGCAGGTATAAAAACAGTGTTTTCAAATTTACCCAAAATACCTGCTGCATCTTTATTAACAATCTTAAAATGAGCCAACAAAAAGCCGATAAGAATAAACAAAAACAGATATAACATCTGGTTAAGCGTGGGGTTAAAAATTTCCATTTAACTAAAACCT
>JAZQSG010000183.1:0-4788 GCA_045630025.1 Acutalibacteraceae bacterium | reverse complement strand
ACAAAGCTGGGCTGAGGAATAATAACCTCATCGCCCGGCTTAACAAGGGCTCTCACCGCAGCGTCAATGCCCTCGCTGCCGCCAACGGTAATAAGAATATCGCTTTCACCGTTATACTTAAGGTTAAAGCGGCGGTCAAGGTAGTCAGCTATTTCACGGCGCAGCTCAATAAGACCACTGTTAGATGTGTAACGGGTCTTACGACTTTGTATTGCTTCAATACCTGCCTGACGGATGTGCCAGGGTGTGGCAAAGTCGGGCTCACCTACACCCAAAGAGATAACGTCGGTCATATTGGCAGCAATATCGAAGAATTTTCTTATTCCCGAGGGGGTTATATTAACCACCGAGGGGTTCAAAATTTTAGAATAATCCATTACAGTGACACCGTTTCTCTGTCGTCGGGAGTGCCACACATCTTAACACCCATATCTTTATATCTGCGAAGCACGAAATGAGTGCCCGTTGAGGTAACCTCTTTCATTGTGGCCAAGTGCTTGGCAACAAACATGGCAACCTTTTGGAAGGTCTGACCGGTAACTATAACGCTCAGGTCATAACCGCCCGACATAAGGTATACCGCCTCAACGTATTCAAACTCGGCAATGCGCTCGGCAATTTCTTCAAAGCCGGCGTCGGCTTGGGGGGTAACGTTAATTTCAATAATGGCGGTAATGTGTCTGTCATCCACGCTTGCCCAATCTATAAGGGCCTTGTAACCGCGAATAATACCGTCGGCCTCCAACTCGGCAACGGCGGCGCAAACCTCTTGCTCAGAAACGCCAAGCATGGTGGCAAGGTCGGCAGAGGTGTAGCGAGCATCCTCACTTAATAAAGCTAACAGTTTTTCTTTCATACTATCCAACTCCTTAAACCATAGTGGTAATGCAAAGAATAAAGGCCGCAAAATAAAGAAGGGGGCTAACCACTTTAAAGATGTTTACAGCCGCCGATTTTACTCCGCGTTCGGACAAAAAGCCCGAAATTTTCAAAAAATTAAGGTATATAACCATAAACACAATAATAGTTGCAATGCAGCCAACTCCCGTTCTTATGCCGGTTGCAATCTGTACTGCAAACAACCCGTATGTAACAACAATCATAATCGTTTGAATTATAACCGTAAGCCACACGGCCTTTTTTTGATCGGAAGACATTTTAAAATCTTGCTTAAATTCTTCATCCGACGCCCTCATAACGGGTGAGTTATCCATAATCATCCCCCTTTATTGTGTCGATTATAGCTAAAATAAGCATTAGTTGCAATTATTATATCACACAAAACAACAAAAAACAATCTTTATTAAATAAAGGTGTTCCATTTTTATTAAATATGTGGTAAAATTAAGATACAATTATTGGAGGTAGTGAACAATGAAAGCAGTAATTACAGTTGTTGGTAAAGATACGGTAGGCATTTTGGCAAAGGTTTCCAACCTTTGTGCCGAAAAAAACATAAACATAATTGACGTAACCCAAACGGTTATGCAGGATTTGTTTTGCATGATAATGCTTTGCAATATTGACGGAATGTCCGGCAGCTTTTCTGATTTTGTAGACGCCGCCTCTTTAATCGGCAAAGAAAACAACCTTAGCGTTCACGTTATGCATGAAGAGATTTTCAACTCTATGCACCGCATTTAAGGGGGCTAACCATGCTTAACACAAAAGACATTCTTGAAACGATTGCAATGATACAAGACGAGCATTTGGATATACGCACCGTAACAATGGGCATATCCTTGCTTGATTGTATCGACCCCGATATAGATGCCGCATGCCGCAAGGTGTACGACAAAATCACCCGTTATGCCCAAAATTTGGTGCCCGTGTGCCAAGATATTGAAAAAACCTACGGTATACCGATTATCAACAAGCGCATTTCGGTTACTCCCATTGCAATGTTGGCTTCCGCCTGCCCCGGTGCAGATTTAACCAAGTTTGCATTGGCTCTTGAAAAAGCGGCCTGCACCGTTGGCGTTAACTTTATCGGCGGTTACAGCGCGTTGGTGCAAAAGGGCTTTGCCCACGGTGACGTTGAGCTTATTAACTCTATCCCCGAGGCCCTTGCTATCACCGACCACATTTGCTCGTCGGTTAATATCGGCTCAACCAAGGCAGGCATTAATATGGATGCCGTGGCAATGATGGGCCGCGTAATTCGCCGTTCAGCCGAGCTTACTGCCGACCGCGATTGCATTGGCGCAGCCAAGCTGGTTGTATTTTGCAACGCCCCCGAGGATAATCCCTTTATGGCAGGCGCTTTTCACGGCGTTGGCGAGGCCGATTGCGTAATTAACGTTGGCGTATCCGGCCCCGGCGTTGTTCGCGCCGCCCTTGCAAAGCTTGGCAAAGAGGCAAGCATATCCGAGGTTGCCGATCTTATTAAGCGCACCGCCTTCAAAATCACCCGTATGGGCCAGCTGGTTGCAAAAGAGGCATCTGCCCGTCTTGGCGTGCCCTTCGGCATTGTTGACCTTTCACTTGCTCCCACACCTGCGGTTGGCGACTCCGTTGCCCATATACTTGAAGAGATGGGCCTTGAATCCTGCGGCGCTTGCGGCACCACCGCATGCCTGGCCCTGCTTAACGACGCCGTCAAAAAGGGTGGCGTAATGGCATCCTCTCACGTTGGCGGATTGTCGGGCGCATTCATCCCCGTTACCGAAGATGCAGGTATGATTGATGCCGCGCGCAGCGGTGCCCTCACCATTGAAAAGCTTGAAGCAATGACCGCCGTTTGCTCGGTCGGTCTTGATATGATAAACATCCCCGGTGATACTCCAAGCGAGGTCATTTCGGGTATTATTGCCGACGAAGCCGCCATCGGTATGGTTAACAGCAAAACCACCGCTGTGCGACTGATTCCCGCCATCGGCAAGGGCGTAGGCGAAGAGCTGTCCTTTGGCGGTTTGCTCGGTGGCGGCCCCGTAATGAAGGTTAATACCGCATCTCCTCAGGTGTTTATTAACCGTGGCGGTCGTTTGCCTGCTCCTCTGCAAAGTCTTAAAAACTAAGCTAAAAGCCAATAAAGAAGCCACGGTTAAAGAAAAACCACGGCTTCTTTTTTCTTACGCCGCGATTGACATAGTTTTACCCTAATGATATAATAACAAAAACAAAGTGGAGGTGAGCTTATGAAGGTCAAAAACGTAACGGTAAAAATAGCTGCGGCTATTTGTACACTTTGTTTAACGGTATCCTGCGGCTCACTCGACGGGGCTTCATCCTTGTTTGCATCAAAAAGCGCCTCATCAAGCCCTTCCGAAAGCTTCTCTTCGGCTCAGTCAAGTAAGGTGCAGTCTCAAGCGTCGTCACAAGCCCCAACCCAATCAAGTGAAGAAGAGGAATACCCCGTTTACCCCGGCACCCGTGACCCGTGGCTGTGGCCCTTTGCACAAGATTCAATATGGAACATGCCTATCGGCAGCAACGCAGTTATGGAGCCGGCCAACTTTACCATGTCGGCCCACTACGGCTACGATCGCGAGCGTTTTTATACCACCACAAAAGACGACCCCGAGCTTGATATCGTAATTTTTAAGTCGGGTCGCTGGTCTGACGATGAAAACGACATCAAGCGCGTTAATGGCAACACCTATTTTCCTGCAGGGGTTACCATTCCCGTCAGCACAGGCAACGAATGCACCACCATTTTGCAGCCCGACGGTCGCACTCTCGTTCAGCTTCAGCCCGCCTGCTACGTTAACCCCGCCAAAAGCTATATTAACGGCCATAACCGAATGAACGTAGATCTTTACGGCGACGGCACCTACGGCTCACATTGGGGCAGCGGTCTGTCCTCAATCGGCGGCTCAATCCGCGTGGGCGAGCTTACCTCCGACCAGCCGATTCGCCACGCCCTTAAAATAAACGTGTGGGCAATTAAGTGGCTTTATTATAATAAAGAAACCCAAAAGGGCTACGTGTGGCCTGCCGACCGCCACGACAGCTACGTTACCGATGAAGAGCGTGGCTATCACGGCACCAACCCCAAAATTCAGATGGGCAGTCTGCTTGCCCTTGACGGCAGCTTAACTCCCGAGGGTCTTGGCATCAAAACCGAGGTTGGCAAAAAGCTTTTCTACGCCTTGCAAAATTACGGCGCTTATATTACCGATGACTCCGCCTGGGATATTTTCTCTTGGTGTTTAGAGGATGGCGTTATTGCCGAGGTTGAAAAGGCCTACGGCATTGAGCTTCGGTGCAGCTATGGCATCGAATGCAGTCGGGTGCAGCTTAATTACAGCAACGATATGCAGCAAATAATTACCCACCTCAGCGTGGTTACCAACAACTCCGAAACAAGTGTAGGCGGCGGTGGCAAACCCCGTGTGCCCCTTGCACCTGCATTCAAATAAAATTAAAATAGGGTGAACAAATTGTTTTCAGATAAAAAACTTACAAGCCGCAAATATTTCTTAATAGCAGGCCTTGTTGCCATGCTTTTTGCAGGTGTAATATACGCCTGGTCAATACTCAAAGCCCCTTTCAAAGCCGAGTTGGGCCTTGACGATTCTCAGCTGTCGCTTTGCTTTACCTTTACAATGTGCACCTTTTGCCTTGGTGCCTTTTTCGGCAGCAAGCTTTATAAAAAAATAGGTGTAACCCTTACCTTGATTTTGGCAGGTGTTACCTCGGGCATCGGCTTTTTTATGACCGGCCTGGTTGAAACGCTTACTCCTGCGCTGTTATACCTCTTTTACGCTCTTTTTGCAGGGCTTGGTATCGGCCTGGCATACAACGTGGTTATATCGGTGGTTCACGCCTGCTTTCCCGATAAAAAGG
>JAZQSG010000182.1:0-9584 GCA_045630025.1 Acutalibacteraceae bacterium | reverse complement strand
AGACCGCTTGGCCTCCGACTTCATACCCCCTTCGGCCACGCAGGTGAGAGCTTTTTAGATGCCCTGTACTATCAAAGCGCAGGCAAGCATTTCAGCCATAATATTCATTCGGTGCGAGTGCTGGACGGCATCTTTCCTTATAATATCACCCTGCAAACCTTAAGCGGCATTGCCGCCCATGACGGCGAAATGGAGCAAAGCGAATATCACCCTGTGCCCATGGTTGATTTTGCCGCCTTTGATGCCCAAATTGCCGCCTGCTACCACGATAGGGCACAGGTGCGCCGCCTTGCACCCTCCACCCTGGAGGGCTGCGTGATGCGCATTTCAGATATAATCGCCTACCTTGGCAAAGACAGGCAGGATGCCGAGCGAGCCCACATAGCCCAAAACAGCGGCTTTCAGTCGGGGGCAATAGGCACCTATAACGCCGAAATAATCAACAATCTGATGGTCAATATCGTTGAGCATAGTTACGGCAAGCCATATATCAAAATGGATGACGAGCATTTTGAAGCCCTGAAAAAGGCCAAGGCCGATAACTACGAGCTTATATATAAAAACGAAAAGGTAGAGCAGTTGCTTGCCGCCACCGTTAGGCCTATGATGGAGCAGATGTATGAGCGGCTGCTTAAGGACTTAAAGGCAGGGGATAAATCGTCCCCCATCTTTACCCATCATATTGAATACATAAACAAAGCCCATTATAAGCGCGCTGCCGCTTATACTGATACCCAACCCGACCAGATAGTGGTGGATTATATAGCCAGTATGACCGACGATTACTTTATCGATTTGTTTGACCACCTTTTCCCCAACAGTATGCTAAAGGTAACCTATAAGGGCTATTTTGATTAAATTGAAAACACGTTGACGACCTTTGAACAAAGCAAAGACCGCCAACGTGTTTTATTATATTGCGAGTTTTCTTCCTCCAATTTTACATCAAAATTTAATCGGGGTATGCGATAACATTTAAATGAGCATACTTAACGTCGGAGTTTTGTTTAAGCTTTTCAATTAATCTGTTAAGATCAGCCTTGCCGCGCTGTGGCACACGTAGTATAAATGATTCGCAAAGCTCGCCGGTGGGATTGCTGTCTTCGTATTCCGGCACAGGAGTAAGTTTTTCTACTGCATCAATTTCTATACCGAATTTTTCGCTTAAAGCAGATACGCTTAAATCGGGATTGTTTGCCGATGCTTCTGCTGTGAGCGTTACCACAACTTCGCCATCCACAAATTCAGGCCTGAACGGTACGATAGTTTCGTAAATATTATATTTGATGTTACTATTCATTGCCCGTTTATCCATCGAGAATGCAAATCCTCGTTCTACTGTATGTGTAGGATACCCAAAAGATGGATCAGATTCGTGTATAATGATTTCTGCGGTAAACTCTTTGCCGTCATAGGTTACTTCACCCAATTTTGGGTCAAATGGATAGCCGGTTTCATAGCAAATATATATCAGAGATTTGGTTTCAAAGAATTTTTCATTATACTGACTGCTTATGGAGATTCTGCCGAAAGGCCCTGCTTTTTTATATTTCTTTTCAAAATCAGTAACCTCTTTGTAACTGTCAAACCTTAAAACAGACCAGTCGTTTGATTCGATTTTGCTTACACTCAATGAATATTCATAGCTAACCAATACGCTTGATTTTATCTCCAACGGCTCGTATGATATGGGACCGTCATATTTAGGATCCGAACTTGTGCTTGAATCGGGGGTTGAACTTGGCTCGCTGCTTTCGTCCCCTTTATCCCCTTGGCTGCTTGCATCATCCTTTTTGTCGGGCTTGCTGCTTGCCGATGAGGAGATGCCGCCCTTGCCGCCCGTGGGCTTGGATTCTATGGGGTTGGTAAGCAGGCACACCGCCGCCACACCTACTGCAATAAGGCTGCACAGCACCACCCAAAAGGCAGGCTTTTTGTAATTAAGCACCGATTTGATGCGCTTTTTCACGCCGACCTCACCAAAGGCAAGGGGACAGGCGGCAATCATTCGCCTGGGCACGCTGCAGTTAAGAAGGGCCTCTGAATAGGGCTTTTTATATTTGGCGCCCTGCTCCTTTATAACCTTTTCATCGCAGGCCATTTCAATATCTCTGCACAGCAAAACGTATGCCACCCAAATCAAAGGATTAAACCAATACACCGCCAGCAATGCAAATCCCAGGGGCTTCCAAATGTGGTCAAGCCGCTTCAGGTGCGCCCTTTCGTGAGCAATTACGTATTCTCGGTCGCTTTCATTCATATTGCCGGGCAAATATATCTTTGGCATTATAAGCCCCAGTATAAAGGGAGTATCCACTCTGTCACACAGATATATGATACCTTCAAGCTTAACCCCCTCACGGGTCTTAAGCTTAATTCTGAAATAGCTTACCAGGGCGTATATCACCATTGCCGCCACACCTACCAGCCAGATAACACCCAGCAGGGTCATCATATTAAAGCCGTTGTCGGTGGGCACGGTCACACCCTCATAGTAGTGGTCGCCCAGGTATTCGTTAATGTTGTTGTCAACCACGCCAACACCCGAATGAATGGTGAATTTGTTTTCGGTCAAAAGGTCGTTGGGTATTGTCTGGCTGCTGGGTATCAGACTTAAAATACTTTTGAAGGAAAAGGGCAGCGCAAGACGCAATCCAACCAGGCCCCACAAAAGGCAGTTTATCCATTTGGGCGCTCTTCTAAATATTAATCTCAGCAGTACCACCGCAACGACAATCCAGCCTGCGGTAATGCTCATGTTAACCAGGTTTAAGAACAAATCGGCCATATTTAACCCTCCTCGTATTCGTTGATTAAACGGCGCAGCTGCTCTACCTCTTCAGGGGAAAGGGGCTTCTGCTTGGTGAAGGCTGCCAAAAATGCGGGCAGCGAGCCGTCAAAGGTTTCCTCTACAAATTTTTCGCTTTGCCTGGCGTAAAAATCCTCGCGTGATATTACCGAGGTTACGCACCCCTTGTTGTTTTGAAAAATGCCTTTATCGCACAGTCTTTTCAGCACGGTGTAGGACGTGGTCTTTTTCCAGCCCAGCAGCTCCTCGCTGCGCTTTGCCAGCTGTGTGGTGGATATGGGTTCGTTGCCCCATATAATATCGGCAAATTTAGATTCTACTGCACCCATCTGTAACTCTATCATAAAAATATCCTCCTTGGTTCATTCTACAACGTGTAGTACAATTTTATTCTACACAATGTAGAATGATTTGTCAATAGCAAAATAAATTTTTCTTTACAACCCCCGTTTGCCGCGTTATAATGCTTTTAGCTTGCAAAAAAAGGAGGAGCGTGCCATGGGTAAGGATTTTCGCAGGATTCGGCTTGCCTGCTACTCAACCAATGTTGCAATGGCGGTTATGGCAAATATGCCTCCTGTTCTTTTTTTGACCTTTAACCGAATGTACGGCATATCCTTTACGCAGTTGGGTTTTCTTGTAATGTTAAGCTTCACCGCCCAACTGTTTATAGACCTTGCCTTCAGCTTTTATTCTCACAAATTTAATATACCCATAGCGGTAAAAATCACGCCGCTGCTTACATTTATCAGTCTTTTGATATATACTCTGTGGCCTCTGTTTTCGCCAAATACCGCATATGTAGGTATGCTCCTCGGCACCCTTTTGTTTTCTGTTTCCGGTGGCTTGGCAGAGGTGCTTATAAGTCCGGTAATTGCTGCAATACCCTCTGAAAATCCCGACCGAGAGATGAGTAAGCTTCACTCAATATACGCTTGGGGAGTAGTGCCTGTAACTATAATCAGTACGCTTTACATTGCCCTTTTCGGTGATGAAAACTGGCATCTGCTTGCCCTTGCGCTGTCAGCCGTTCCGCTGACCTCCTTTGTGCTGTATTTGGGCACCGACTTGCCTAAAATAGAAACACCCGAAAAGGTTTCGGGTGCAATAAATATTATGAAAAACAAGTGGTTATGGGTGTGCGTGCTGACCATATTTTTCGGTGGTGCAGCCGAGGTATCGATGGCGCAGTGGAGCTCGGGATTTTTGGAGCAGGGGTTAGGTCTGCCGAAAATTTGGGGTGATATGTTCGGCGTTGCCCTGTTTGCCGTTATGTTAGGCCTTGGCAGGTCGCTATATGCAAAAATCGGCAAGAATGTAACCAAGGTGTTGCTTTTTGGAATGATAGGTGCCGCAATTTGCTATCTGACCGTTGCTTTTTGTAACGTTGCCTTTGTGGGCGTAATTGCAGTTGCCCTTACAGGATTTTGCACCTCTATGCTATGGCCAGGCAGCTTGATTTTTGCCGAGGGCAAAATCACCAGGGGCGGAGTTTTTATCTTTGCAATGATGGCGGCAGGGGGCGACCTTGGCGCATCAATTGTGCCACAGCTTATCGGCATAACCACCGATGGCGTTATGTCGGCAGAATGGATTGGTTCTTTAAGCCAAGCTCTTTCAATGACACCCGAACAGTTAGGAATGAAGGCGGGTATTATGGTTGCGGCAATCTTTTGTATCCTTGCAATACCCCTTTACATTTACGTGCATAAAAACAGAACAAAATAAAAAACGGCGGTCTTTGGTATGCTCCAAAGACCGCCAACATATTTATTCTAACACAACCGAAATTGACAGTCAATAAAAATCGTAACTGCGAGCTAAAAATCTGTGATTTGCATAAAATGCGGCCTTAAACTTCATATATTTTGAGAATTGAAAGCGGGCAAAAAAGATGCTATTCTAAAATCAAAGAAAGGGTGAGTCCAATGTACAGATAAAGCTGAAAAGACTCTGAAAGGGTGATACCAAAAATTAAATAAGCTTTATTAAACGTCACCAATGACCTGCAGTTTTAATTACACAAGGTTAAAGCAAAAGTCAATCTCACTTACGAGAATTTATATATAAGGTAGTTCAGAGCTTTAAAACCGGTGAAACAAGAACAGCAAGTCAAATTATAAGAATACAGGAGGTAGCCAAATAAGATGTTAGATACTAAGAGTGAACAGAAATAGCCCTTGACCTGATGAAATTTGTATCGTCGGTCAAGGGCTGTTTCTATTTTCTCTAAAAAAAGACGCGTGGATTGCTCCACACGTCTTTTTAATATCCAAACAAAATTTCTTTTTCAAGTCGTTTAATATCGGGTGTGTCTAAAGAGTTAAGCAGGGTTAATTTACCCTTTTCTTCACTTTCGTTAAGCAGCCCTGCCTCTTCAAGCAGGTGCTTGGTGTGCCTTGCGGTGCCTTCACCACCGTCAAAGATAGCCACCTCTTTGCCCCATGCTTTGGCAATTTGCTCTTTAACCAAGGGATAGTGGGTGCACCCCAGCACAATAGAATCAACCTTGTCTTTGTCAAAGGGGGCAAACAATCGCTCAAGATATTGTTCAAGCTCGCCACCCTCAAAGCATCCGCTTTCAATCAGCTCGGGCAATCCGGGGCAGGGCAAGGGAATGATGTGGGCGTTGTCGGTGTAACGGCTCATAAGCGACAAAAATTTATCCTGCTGCAGGGTAAGAGGGGTCGCCATAACCACAACGGTAGGATTCTTTTTATCCAGCACGGCGGGCTTTAACGCGGGCTCAATGCCAACAATAATGCGGTCGGGATGACGTCCGCGCAGCACGGGCGCACCAACGGCGGTGGCGGTGTTGCAGGCAATAACAAGCGCTTTTATGCCCATATCGTACAGCTTGTAGGCATTTTCCAAAGTAAGCTCAATCACCTTGTCAACGCCTTTAGTGCCGTAGGGAGTGTTGGCCGAATCACCAAAATATATATAATTTTCATTGGGCATTATTTTAAGAAGCTCGCGCAAGACGCTCAGTCCGCCAAGCCCCGAATCAATAATGCCTATAGGCAAATTATTGCTCATAAAAAGCCCTCTTTTAATAAAATAATGTTAATGCAAAAAAGCACGCCTTTAGTATAACACAAGGCGTGCTTAATATCAATCAGTTTTTGCTGAAAATAACCGTTACGTCGGGATGCAGCTGCAAAATAGAGGCAGGCACTTGGGGTGTTACCTTGCCCTGCATGGCGGCCATAAGGATATCGCGCTTGGCGGCACCGTTGGCTATAAGCAAAATCTTTTTGGCCTGCATAATACCCATCATACCCATAGTAACCGCTTTGCGGGGCACCATATCAATGTTTTCAAAGAAGCGGGCGTTTGCCTCTATGGTTGAGGGGTCAAGCTCAACCACGTGGGTGGCAGGGGTAAAGCAGTCGTCGGGCTCGTTAAAGCCAATATGACCGTCAAGGCCAATGCCAAGCAACTGAATATCAAGACCGCCTACGTTTTTAATGCGGTTGTCATAGGCCTCGCACTCGGCGTCAATATCCTCGGCCATACCGTTGGGAACGTAGGTGTTTGCCTTGTCTATATTAACGTGGTTGAACAGATTATCGTTCATAAAATAGCGATAGCTCTGCTCGTGGTTGCCGTCAAGGCCAAGATATTCGTCAAGGTTAATAGAGGTTACGTTGGCAAAATCCAGCTCGCCCGATGTGTTCATTTCAATAAGATTTTTGTAAATGCCAATGGGTGACGAGCCGGTGGCCAAGCCCAAAACGGCATCCTTTTTGCTTTTTACTACTTGGGCAATAATGTCGGCACCAAGCTTTGACAGCTCGGCATAGGTTTCTACCTCAATAAATTTCATAAAAATCACTCCGTTATAAATATTTGCTTATAATAGCGTTTATCTGCTCTTGATTATTTTCAAGCTCGGTAAGCAGCTTAAACTGATTGCGGCAACGCACAAGATTGTGCTTGTCGTAAGAGGTGCGAAAATAGGTGTCTCCTTCAAGATAGTCGGTCAAAAATCTCATGCCGCACTCAAAGGTCATCATTTTTGCGCCTGCAGGCAACAGTAGCAGCTCTTGCTCGGTAAGTCCGCCGTTGCAGCCCTCAATATATCCGCGCACGCAGGCCTCGTAAAGTTCAAGATCAACCGTAACCTTGTCAAGGTCGGCCTCATCCTCCTTGGCGGTGTTGGTGCCAAAGCGAATCATATCACCAAAATCGTTAACCGAATAGCCGGGCATAATGGTGTCAAGGTCAATAACGCAAAGTGCCTCGTGGGTTTGGTTGTCAAGTAAAATGTTGTTCAGCTTGGTGTCGTTGTGGGTAACTCGCAAGGGAATTCCGCTGTCCTGCAAGGTGTGGGTAAACTGCTCCCTCGCACGGGCAAAGGCAACCAAATCCTCAACCTCGGCGGCGCGGCCGCACTTATCTTCGGCATAGGCCTTAAAAAGGTTTTCATAACGGCGAGGGGTGTCGTGAAAATGGGGGATGGGCTCACCCAATTTTTCTGCGTCAAAGCTGGCAAGAGAACCTGCAAACTGACCGAATGCACGGGCAGATTTTTCAAGGTCTGCGGCATTGCGGGGGCTATCCAGGCAAAGGTTGTCGGTTACGTACAAATATGCACGCCAGGCACTGCCGTTAACGTCGGTGTAGTAAAGCTTGCCGTCGGTGGTGGGTATAACCTGCATTACCTCGCGCAAGGGGTCGCCGCCTTTGGCAACAACCTGATCTCTAACGTAATCGGTAACCGATTTTATGTTTTGCATCAGCATATCAGGGTCGGTAAAAATGCCGGTGTTGATACGCTGAACGATGTAATCAGTGTAAACGCCCTCTTTAACAGCGGCAACCTTAAAGGTGTCGTTAATGTGGCCGTTGCCGTATTTTTCGTAAGATACGGGTTCGCCTTTAAATTCAAAGTGTTTAACTGCTTCGCCTATTTGAAGGCACAATTCATTTCTATCCATAGCTTTTTTCTCCTGACCTTGATATACAAAATATTTTATACCACTTCACCTAAAATATGCAAGTGTTTTGCCAAAAAACCCCAATAAAAAATATACTTGACTAATTTAGGTGCTTGTGTAATAATTGTATTGCGAACGAATTTATATGTAAACCCACAGATATACATTTTTTCTTTGAAAAAAGACAAATGCAAAACATAGGAGGTATAAGTTATGGAGGTTTGGTGGCCTTGTCACATAAAAAAGCAAATTAATATAACTTCTTTATATACCGCTTTTATTCAGCAATACGGTTACGATTTTAATTTCGTTGGCGAAACCCATAACTTTTGGGAGATTGCTTGCGTGCTTGAGGGCACCGTTTGCGTTGCATCCGACAGCAATATATTCTCCGTTACCGCAGGTCACGCCATTGTGCACCGCCCAATGACCTTCCACCGACTGTGGGCAGGGGAGGGCGACCCGCCAAAATTGGCGATTGTATCTTTTGATGCCGAAATAAGCGCCGAAATAACCGATTGCGTTTACGAGCTTGACCAACCAAGCGCCGCCGAAATGTGCGATATAATAAGCCATATTCAAGAGGAGTTTGACAATAACGGCATTGCTGTAAAAAGGCAAAAATCCCCATTGGCGCAAATAACCGTCAACCGCCTTGAAAATTTAATGATGACCCTTTTGCCCAACCGCTCCCCAAGCGACAGCATTCGCTCGTCGGCAGCAGGCGTTCGCAAATATACCGAGATTGTTCGTTGCCTTACCGATAATATCGACGGCAACCTCACTGTTGACGACATTGCCCGCGAGTGCAATATGAGCCCCTCCAGCGTAAAGCAAACCTTCAGGCAGTTTACGGGCATGGGCGTCGTACAATTTTATCGCAGAATGAAGATGGATAGTGCCATTTCCATGCTGCGCAAGGGAATGAGCGTTAAAGAGATATCTCAACGCCTTGGCTATACCGATTCAAACTATTTTTCCACCGTTTTCAAGCGGGTTATAGGTGTAAGCCCCACCAACTATCTTTCAAAGATGCGGGGCAAAGACGGCGAAACCTTAAGATAAAAAGCAAAACCGAGCAAATTATTGCTCGGTTTCTTTTTCTTTTGGTGTACATTTTTTCATAATTTTTGGAAAAACAATCAAAAACAAGGTAAAGCAGATTGTGGCGGCGGTAGCATCGGCCACCGATTCAGCAATATAAACGCCTTTTACGCCCCAAAGGGTGGGCAACCAATAGGCCAAGGGCACCAGCAAAATAATCTTTCTCAAAATGGCTATAAAAAGGGATATTTTTGCCTGACCCAAAGCAATAAAGGTGTTTTGGCAGCTGCGCTGCAGCCCAAAAATTATTGAGCCGCTTAAAAATAGGGGCATCATTTTGTCAACAAGGGTAATCAGCTGAGGGTCGTCGGTAAATATAGAGGCGTAAAAGCCCGAAAACAAAATCATCGACAGGGTAACCACAAAGTTAAAGGTAAATATAACCCCAAGCATAATCTTAAAGCCCTGCTTAACTCGCTTGGCGTTGCCGGCCCCGTAGTTATAGCTCAATATGGGGTTTACACCCTGACCAAAGCCGGTGATAGGCACGCTTGCCAGCTGAACGGTGCTTTGCATAATGGTCAGCGCGCTTACGTAGATGGGTCCGCCGTAGGTTTGCAGCTGACTGTTAAGGGCAAAGCCGATTACGCTTTCGGTGGTGCCCATTATGAAGGGCGCAACACCCAAGGCGGCAATAGCGCCGATTATTTTTATATCGGGCACCATAAGTCGCGGCTTTATGCGAAGGGTAGCTTTTTTCGACGTCAAAAAGCAGAGGGTAAAAAGCG
>JAZQSG010000181.1:0-11358 GCA_045630025.1 Acutalibacteraceae bacterium | reverse complement strand
CCCTCTCATATGGTTCGTCTTGGCAAAGAAGATAACTTTTGGGAGCATGGCTCAGGTCCCTGCGGCCCCTGCTCCGAGATTTATTTTGACCGCGGCGAAAAGCACGGCTGCGGCAAGCCCGATTGTGCCGTAGGTTGCGATTGTGACCGCTTTATTGAAATTTGGAACAACGTTTTCTCTCAGTTTAACAACGATGGCCACGGCAACTATACCGAGCTTGCTCAAAAGAATATTGATACCGGTATGGGCCTTGAGCGCCTTGCCTGCGTAATGCAAGACGTAGACAACCTTTTCGAGGTTGATACCGTGCAAAATATTATGAAGCACATCAGCCGTATTTGCGGCGTTACTTATAAGGAAGATGCCAAAAAAGACGTTTCCTTGCGCGTTGTTACCGACCATATCCGCTCTACCGTGTTTATGATAGGCGACGGTGTAATGCCTTCAAACAACGGCAGAGGTTACGTTCTTCGCCGTCTCCTTCGCCGTGCAGCCCGTCACGGCCGTTTGCTTGGCGTTAACCGCCCCTTCCTTAACGAGGTTGTTGAAACCGTTATTACCGAAAACGAGGGTGCCTATCCCGAGCTTCGTGAAAAGCAAGAGCTTATCACCAAGGTTATTACCGTTGAAGAAGAGGCCTTTGCACGCACCGTTGACCAGGGTATGCAAATACTCGATAACTTTGTAGAAAACGGTGGCGGCAAGCTTTCGGGTGAAGAGGCCTTCAAGCTGCAGGATACCTATGGCTTCCCCATTGACCTTACTGTTGAAATTCTTGCCGACCGCGGCGTTGAGGTAGACGTTGACGGCTTCCGCAAGATTTACGACCAATACCGTAAGGATACCCGTGCCGCCCGCAAAAATGCAGGTGCCGACGCTTGGAAGGGCGAGCAAAATCTTCTTGCCGAGCTGCCTGCAACCAAGTTTGTGGGATATACCGAGCTTTCTTGCGACAGCAAGGTGCTTGGCATCGTTTGTGAAGACGAAACGGCAGTTGCCGTCGGTGAGGGCCAAAATGCAATTATCGCCCTTGATGCCACCTGCTTCTATGCCGAAAGCGGCGGTCAGATAGGTGATACCGGCGTTATCGCAGGCGACGGCTTTGAGTTTGCCGTAACCGACACTCAAAAAACCAACGAGGGCGTTTATATGCACCTTGGCAAGGTAACCAAAGGCACCCTGTCCCGTGATGCCGCCGTTACCGCAAAGGTAGACGTTGAGCGCCGCCTTTCAATAATGAGAAACCACACTGCCGCTCATTTGCTGCAGGCAGCCCTTCGTCAGGTGCTTGGCACCCACGTTGAGCAGGCAGGTCAGCTTGTAACTGCCGACAGCGTGCGCTTTGACTTTACCCATTTCTCTGCAATGACTGCCGAGCAGATTGCTCAAACCGAGGCAATAGTAAACGCCGCAATATTGCAGGGTGCTAACGTTTCAATGACCGAAATGCCTATTGAAGAGGCCAAAAAGCTGGGCGCAATGGCTCTGTTTGGCGAAAAATACGGCGATACCGTTCGCGTTGTAAATGCCGATGGCTATTCTATCGAATTCTGCGGCGGTACCCACGTTGATTCAACCTCAAAGCTGGGTCTTTTCCGCATCGTTTCCGAGGGCAGCGTTGCCGCAGGCGTGCGCCGAATCGAGGGTGTAACCGGCACGGGCCTTATTAAGCTTATGCAGTCTACCGACGCCCTTTTGGCTCAGGCAGTTGCCGTTGCCAAGGTAAGCAAGGCCAACGAGCTTGCCGACAGAATTTCGGCCATTCTTGCCGAATCAAAGAATAAAGATGCACAAATCGACCGCCTTAACGCTCAGCTTGCATCGGGCAAGTTTGATGCTCTTATGGCATCGGCTGAAAAGGTTGGCAGCGTGCGCGTGGTTGCCTCTGTTTTCTGGGGCGGAGATATGCGCGCTGCATGCGACGTTGTTAAAGATAAATATCCCGACGTTGTAATGCTGCTTGCCGACGTTGGCGAAGATAAGGTTACCTTTGCCACCGCTTGCGGTAAGGATGCCGTAAGTGCAGGCGCCCACGCAGGCAATATCGTTCGCGAAATTGCCAAGCTTGCAGGCGGTAACGGCGGCGGTAAGCCCGATATGGCTATGGCAGGCGGTAAAGACGTAACCAAGGTTAACGATGCACTTTCTGCCTTGTCGGGCATTGTTTCAGCCCTTCTTAAATAATTAAAGGAGTGATAATATGGATTGCCTATTTTGCAAAATTGCGGCAGGTGAAATCCCCTCAACCGAGATTTATTCGGATGATAAGGTATACGCCTTTGCCGATATTGACCCCCAGGCACCCTTTCACGCTATCATAATTCCCCGACACCACGTAAGCGGTGCCGATAAGATTGATTCATCCAATTCGGGCGATATTGCCCGTGTTTTTGAGGCGGTTGCAAAAATTGCCGACGAGCAAAAGCTTGAAAAGGGCTTTCGCGTTGTTAATAACTGCGGTGAGGAAGGTGGCCAAACCGTGGGCCACATCCATTTTCATCTGCTTGCCCGTCGCAATCTTTCGTGGCCTCCCGGCTGATTTTAAGGAGATGACTATATGAGACCAACACACAAGGTTAACATTGCAGGCGTAGAAAGAGATTTGCCTCTTTATGCAGTCAGCGAAACTCTTGATATTGCCGCCTTCATTCTTTTTGGTGACGTTGAGGTTACCGTAGCAGCGGCGAAGGGTCTGCTTGAAAAAGCTCCCGAGTTTGATTACATTCTTACCCCCGAGGCAAAAAGCATTCCTTTGGCATACGAAATGTCCCGTCAATGCGGCAAGCCCTACGTGGTTGCTCGCAAGGGCGTAATGGTATATATGGGCGACCCCGTTAAAGCAGAGGTGCGCTCAATAACCACCCAAAAGTTGCAAACCCTCTATCTTGGCGAGGATGAATGCAACCTTATCAAGGGCAAACGTGTGCTTATAGTTGACGACGTTGTTTCTACCGGTGAATCCTTGATTGCCATTCGCAATCTGGTTGAAGCCGCAGGTGCAATCGAGGCAGCAACCTGTGCCGTATTGGCAGAGGGGGATGCCGCCGAAAGAAAAGATATAATCTTTTTAGCATCCATTCCGCTTTTCTTTAAATGAAATATTTACCTGCATTAGCAATAGGTTTTCCTATGTTAGCAACGCTTACGACTGTATCCTCTTTAGGGTATAAAGGGGGTCGGCTCGTAAGCGTTTTGCTTTTTGCAGCAGCTGTTGTGTTTATGCTGCTGTCCATAATAAAGTTTTTGCAAAAGGGCGAAAAGAAGGCCTTTTTGATAACAATAATAGCGCTGTTTATGTCGTCTGTTGTGGCACTTAATATGTCTGCACAGCTTAAAAAATCTCAGCAAGCGGCAGATGCGATCGGCTCGGGAGAGTGCTACGTAGAGGGTCGCGTGGTAGATGTACCCGGCTACGACGGCACCTACCGTTATATCATTCGCACCGATGACGGGTTTGAGTTTGTGTTAAACACAAACGAAGAAATGGATGCCGACGTAAACGACCTTTTCAAAGGAGAAATCGAGCTTACCACCTCTGCACCCGTTACGGTTGAAAAGGCGGTGCAGGGCTATGGAACAAGGCAAAGTGTATCTTTTTCAAAGGGCGGCAAGGGCTTTAGGGGCATCGTTTACAAGGCGCGCACCTTGGCCTTTAAATGCATCAACCGCTACGTGCCGAGCCAGGCCAATTCCTTTGTAAAGGGGGTAATGCTTGGCGACGGCGAATCCTTTAATATTTACCTTCAGCAGGATTTTGCCTTTGCCGGCCTTGCTCATCTGTTGGTTATTTCGGGTGCCCATTTGTCGGTGGTTGTGGCCATGCTTATGAAGCTTTTGCCCTGTGGGTCATACCGCCGCCGTTTGGCTATGATGCTTATAATTCCCATACTTTTCTATATGCTTATGTGCGGTATGGGCCCATCGGTAGTAAGGGCGGGCTTTTGTTCGCTTATGCTCTTGTTGGGCTACACCTTTAAAAAGGATATAAACCCCATCAATTCTCTTGGTGTATCGGCAATGGCAGCAAGCTTGCTGTGGCCGCAAGGCGCAATCAGCGTGGGCTTTTTGTTATCCTTCTTTTCCACGCTTGGCTTGCTGATTGTTTGCCCGCCTATAATCGCCCGCGTTCGCAGAACCTCATGGCCCCGTATCGTAAAGTTTTTGGCGTCGCCCATAATTTTAACCCTGTCGGCACAGCTTTTTATAATACCTCTTACCGTTTTGTGCTACGGCAAGGTTACCCCTACGGTGCTTGTTACCAATATGATTTTGGGCTGGCTGGTTAGCTTGGTAATAATTTTCGGCATTCTTATGCTCGTTTCAGCAGGGCTTTTGTTCACCCAACCGCTTACCGTTGTTATGGGGGCGGTGGTAAGGTTTCTTGGTGCGTTGTGCGTGTCGGTGGTTGCGCTGTTTACCGATAAGGATAATTCTGCCATCAACGTTTCGCGGCAAGAGCTTTTGTTGGCAATGGGCGTTCTCTATGCAGGAATAATGCTGGTGGTAGGTGCAAAAAACCGCAAGGTTATTAAGATTGCGGGCTCAACGGTGGCGGCAATGGGAGTTGTACTGTTGGTGCTGGTGGGGTGGATCTCTTCTGAACGGGGCGTTATTACCAACGTAACCTATAATTGCACCGTTGTTCGCTATAAAGATAAAACAGTGGTTATAGGCAACTGCACAAGCCCAAAGGAGCTTGGGCGTTTGCGCAAGGCAATATATGAGTCGGGCAACGTTAATCCCGACGTTTTGACGGTGCACCGACAAGACGGGCAGTCAAACGAGCATATGGCCGCCTATTTACAGCCCAAGCACGTAATAAAGGGCAAATCAGAGCCCACAACCCTATTGGTAGAGGAGGGCTTTACCGTTACCGTCAGGGAAGATTATACCTACGTCTGCTTTGACGATTTGGTTATAGCCGTAACCGAAGAGGGCGCAGTGCTGCCACAAATAAAAGGCGTAGCTTGCACGGTGGCCCGAGGGTGGTGCAAAGCAGATACAAAAAGCACCGTTGCAACAGTTGACGC
The DNA here is from genome assembly GCA_045630025.1 of Acutalibacteraceae bacterium. Lineage (GTDB taxonomy): Bacteria > Bacillota > Clostridia > Oscillospirales > Acutalibacteraceae > RGIG2206. The sequence continues at coordinate 6,328 of JAZQSG010000181.1, read as the reverse complement.
AAAGGTACTTGCCAACGGCGAAAACAAGGTGTATAATATTGAAGACGAATATTTTACTGCAACGGTCGGCAAAAAAGCGGGCGTTGTTAATTAAGGCGGTGAGGTAATGGCGGAAATAAATGAAAAAGACCTGTCTGCAGCGATAAAATCGGCCCGTTTTGAGCCGATATATCTGTTTTACGGCGAAGAGGATTATTTAAAGCGCGTTTACGTTGAGCGCATAATAAACGCCGCGGTTACCGATTTTGAAGAGGCAAACATTCATCGGCTTGATTCTACCTCTTCGGCAGATGATATCACCTCGGCGGCCGACGCCATACCTATGATGAGCCCCTATTCCTGCGTTGTAGTAAGCGATTATGCTTTTTCATCGGTAAGTGAGGTGCAGTATAAGCAGTTTAAGGCGGTGCTTGAGCAACCAAACGAGCAGTGTGTGCTTATTTTTACCTATGAATCCGCCTTGCCCAAGCCCAAGAGCGAGCGTGGTAAAGAGCTTTTTTCTCTTATCACCAAACGTGCGGCCACCGTCAATTTTGCTCATAAAACCGAAAAAGAACTGGCCGACGCCATATGCCGCCGTGCCGCCAGACGCAATATAAATTTGCAACCCACCATTGCAAAGGGCATAGTTGCCCGTTGCGGTGATAACCTTGAAAACCTGCTTAACGAAACCGACAAGCTGTGCGATTACGTCGGTTCGGGTAGCGCAGTTACAATGGATGACGTTGATACCATTTGCTCCAAAACTGTGGAGGCATCCTCGTTTGCTTTGGCCGATGCCGTCTGTGCAGGCAATGCCGACCTTGCAATGTCTGTTTGTGCCGATCTTTTTGAGGCCAAAACCGATCCGTTGCTTATATTGGGGGCCCTTTCGGCCGCCTTCGTTGATATATACCGCGTCAAATTGGGCGAGGGCGAGGGCTTGCGCACCGATGATACCGCCAACGCCTTCGGTTACGGCAAGGCCGCTTTTAAGCTGCGCCGTGCCGCCCAATCGGGCCGAAGAATGTCCCAGGCCTCCGTGCGTCAAGCGTTAGAAATTTTGCGCCGCACTGACCTTGCCTTTAAAACGGGCCGCACCGACCCCAAGGTTATAATGGAGCGCTGCCTGGTAGAGCTGGTGCGCACCGCATCGGGCAGGCAGCTATGATTAAACTGCAGCAGGTAATAGTGGTTGAGGGCAAATACGATAAAATTAAGCTTTCTAATTTTATAGATGCCCTTATAATAACCACCGACGGATTCAGAATTTTCAAAGACAGTCAAAAGCTTCAACTCATTCGTCTTATGGCTAAAACCCGAGGCATAATTCTAATGACCGATTCCGATTCGGCCGGCTTTATAATACGCAACTTTTTATCTCAGGCGGTTAAGGACGGGCAGGTTTCCCACGTCTATATTCCCGAAATAATCGGCAAAGAAAGACGAAAAGAAGAGTGGAGCTCCGACCGTTTGCTTGGGGTAGAGGGCGTAAGCGAGCAGGTTATAGCCGACGCCTTACAGGCGGCAGGCGTAATGGGTGGAAGCAAAGAGAATTTTGCCCCCGTTACAAAGCTTCAAATGTATGAAGACGGCTTTTACGGTCAAACCGATTCAACCCGTCGCAGGGCAGAGCTGTGTCGGGCACTGGGTCTGCCCGAGCGAATATCCTCAAATATGCTGCCGCGGGTAATAAGTGAGGTTTGCGGCGAAAAAGAGTATAAAAAAGCAGTAAAAGAATTAAATTGTGAAAAAAAGCAATAAAATTCATTTTTGCTCTTGACAACGCTTTATATAAAAAGGTATAATGTAGCGTGTATTGTAAGTTTCGGGCGTGCAGTCCGAACCTTCGCTTAATCCGGAGGGAGGGAATTTTAGATGAGTCAAGTGCGTTTAAAAGAGAACGAGAGCCTTGAAAATGCATTGCGTCGATTCAAGAGGGCTACCCAAAGAGACGGCGTTATCCAAGAGGTTCGTAAAAGAGAGCACTATGAGAAACCTTCCGTCAGACGCAAAAAGAAGTCGGAGGCAGCTCGTAAGCGCAAGTTCCGCTGATTTCGACAGGCGGCTGTCGGTAACGGTTGCCGCATCATAGCGAAAAAAGAAACAAAAGCCATTGCAACCTTGGTTGCGGTGGCTTTTTCCTTTTAAAACAGTTGAATCTCAAAAGCAGATGATGTATAATAACAATGTATTTACATTGAAAGGGGGGCGCACCTTGCCGCTTTTTAAACCCTGCAAGATGTTTTATCGCATTACCGATATAACTCTGCAATTTTTGCAAGAAAATAATATAAAGGGTCTGGCTTTAGATGCCGACAACACTTTGTCAGAGCATCACTCCCAAACTCCCCACCAAGGGGTAGAGCAATGGCTTGGCGAGATGAAAAAGGCAGGCATAAAGCTTATAATGGTGTCAAATGCACGGGCAAGCCGCGTCGTTCCTTTTGCGGGCAAGCTTGGTCTTGATTTTACAAGCACAGCTCTTAAGCCCTTGCCCTTCGGCTTTTTGCGTGCCGCCAAAACCATGGGGCTTAAGCGTAAAGAGGTGGCGGCTGTGGGCGACCAAATTTTCACCGACGTAATGGGCGCCAATCTGGCAGGGGTTAAGCCCCTTCTCGTCACTCCAATAAAAGAAGAGGACGGGTTTACCTTCCGCATCAGACGTCGTCTTGAAAAACCTCTTATTAAAAAGTATCAGCAACAGGAGAATAGGTTATGAGCGCAAAATTCGGTCCTGCAGGCACGTCAGACAGCTTTGCAAAAATGGGCTACAAGGGCAGTCTTGATATGCCCGAATATATTGAAAAAATGGGGCTCGACGCCTTTGAATATCAATGTGGCAGAGGGGTAAACGTTGGGGAAGATAAGGCCCGTCAATTTGGTGCTCTTGCGGCACAAAAGGGCATAGCTTTGTCTCTTCACGCCCCTTACTACATCTCTCTTGCAGCGGCAGAAGAGTCCAAGCTGGATAATTCTATCAACTATATTTTGCAAAGTGCTCGCGCCGCCGATTGGATGGGTGCCACCAGGGTTATACTTCATCCGGGCGGCAAAGGCAAAATGGAGCGAGAGGCAGCGGTTGCCCTTGCCATATCCACCTTTAAAAGGGCACTTAAGGCAATGGACGAGGCGGGTCTGGGTCACATCACCCTTTGCCCCGAAACCATGGGCAAAATCAATCAACTTGGCGACCTTGACGAAATAATGCAGTTTTGCGCTGTGGATGAGCGGGTTATACCTTGCATAGATTTTGGTCACCTTAATGCTCGCACAAGGGGTGGTCTCACAACCCGTGAGGATTTTGAGCGGGTTTTCAATACCCTTCAAAACTCCATCGGCACCGAGCGTATGCAAAAATATCACGCCCACTTTTCAAAAATCGAATACAGCGATGGGGGCGAGGTTCGCCACCTCACCTTTGACGACACCGTATACGGCCCCAACTTTAACTATTTAATGGAAATTACCCTTGCAAGGGGTTGCAATCCAACCATAATATGCGAATCAGCGGGCACCCAGGCAGAGGATGCATTGCAGATGAAAACCTATTACAAAGGGCTGGAGGCAAAGTAAAAATGAAAAAAATTCTTGTAATAAACGGCCCCAACCTTAATATGCTTGGCAAACGGGAGCCCACTATATACGGCAGCCGCACCTTGGCTGAAATAAATGCCGATATTGAAAAATACGCCGCCACCCTTGGCGCACGGTGCGATTTTTTTCAGTCTAATCACGAGGGCGCAATTATCGACCTTATTCAAGAGGTTGACGGCAAATACGACGGCTGCGTTTTAAATGCAGGCGCCTATACCCATTATTCCATAGCAATTCGCGATGCTATCAGCTCGGTGAAGGTGCCTTTTATAGAGGTGCACATATCCGAGCCGAAAAATCGGGAAGAGTTTCGGCACGTTTCGGTTATTACCGACGTGTGCAAATGCGTAATAAGCGGTCACGGCGAGCAAAGCTATCACCTTGCCGTAAAGGAGCTTTGCAATGGATGAGCGGCTGTTAAAGGTGCTTGAAAGCGCAGAGGGCTTTGACGCCGTGCTTATAACCTGCCCAACTCAAAAGCGTTACCTTACCGATTTTGAGTCGGATGATGCAGGTGTGCTGGTTATAACTGCAAAGGGCGCTTGGTTTATAATCGACGGGCGCTATTTTGAGGCGGCCGAAAAGCAGGTCAAAATCCCCGTGGTTTTGCAAAACAGGCCTTTCGAGCAGTTAAAAAGTCTTCTTTCGGGCTGTAAGCGCGTGGCGGTTCAGCGGGGTATGACTTTGGCTGAGCTTGAGCACTACAAAGAGCAGCTGTCCAATTTCGAATTGGCACCTTGCAGGTCTCTTGATATAGCCATCGATAATATGCGGCGCATTAAAACCTCTCAAGAGATAGATAGCATAACGGCGGCTCAGCGCATAGCCGAAAAGGCCTTCAACCACCTTCTTGGCTTTATTCGCGAGGGCGTTACCGATATTGAAATTGCCGCCGAGCTTGAATACGTTATGCGCCGAGGCGGGGCAGAGGCAATATCGTTTAACACTATTGCGGTGTCAGGTGCCAACTCCAGCGTGCCTCACGGTGTTCCTACCCCAAAAAAGGTAGCCGCGGGCGATTTTATAACAATGGATTTTGGTGCGGTGGTTAATGGCTGCCACAGCGATATGACTCGCACTGTTGCCGTCGGCTACGTTACCGAAAGAATGCGCAAGGTGTATAACACCGTTTTGGCGGCTCAAGAGGCGGCGCTTAACGGCATAGCGGCAGGAGTACCCTGCAAAGAGATTGATGCCCTTGCCCGAAGCGTCATTGAATCAACGGGCTTTGGGCAATACTTTACCCATTCAACGGGTCACGGCGTGGGCTACGAAATTCACGAGGCGCCAACCCTTTCCGCAAGGTCAGAGCAAATATTGACGGCAGGGGACGTGGTTACCGTTGAACCGGGCATTTATCTTCCTTCAGAGTTTGGCGTTCGCATAGAAGATATGGCCCTTGTAACCCAAAAGGGATGCAAAAACCTCACAAAATCCCCCAAAGAGCTTATAATTGTGTAAAAATGTTAAAAAGTGCTTGAAAAATCAGCGCAAATGTAATAGAATATATTAGTAAAATATAAGAGGGCTTGTGCTTGTGTGCAAAACCGCGCCGACGGAGCGGGCTTGCAATGCACCTGTTTTCCTCTTCCGTCGGAGAAATGGAGACAAAAAATGATTTCAGCAGGCGATTTTCGTAACGGCGTAACCTTTGAAATGGATGGTAACGTCTATCAAATTATTGAGTTCCAGCACGTAAAACCCGGTAAGGGTGCCGCATTCGTACGTACCAAAATTCGTAACGTAATTGCAGGCAGCGTTGTTGAAAAGACCTTCAACCCCAACGACAAGTTCCCCACCGCATACGTTGAGCGCAAGGATATGGAATATTCTTATTCCGACGGCGGTCTTTACTTCTTTATGGACCCCGAAAGCTACGAGCTTGTTCCCGTTAACGAGTCAGAACTTAGCGACAACTTTAAGTTTGTTAAAGAAAATATGGTATGTAAGGTTCTTTCTTACAAAGGCCAGGTATTCGGCGTAGAGCCCCCCACATTCGTTGAGCTTCAGGTTACCCACACCGAACCCGGCGTAAAGGGCGATACCGCTACCAACGCAACCAAGCCCGCAACTGTTGAAACCGGTGCCGAGGTTCGCGTACCCCTCTTTATTAACGAGGGCGAAATGATTCGTATTGACACCCGTACCGGTGAATATATGGAGCGCGCATAATTCAACCTGAAAGGCGGTTTATATTATGAATTTGACCGAAAAAGCATCATACATCAAGGGCCTTGCCGAAGGTATGAAGGTTGACGCTGCCGACAATACCGGCAAGCTGATACTCTCTCTTATTGATGTTATTGACGATATGGCTCTCACCATCAGCGACCTTGAAGACGAGGTTGCCGCTCTTACCGAGCAGATTGATGCCGTTGATGAAGATTTGGCCCTTCTTGAGGATGACTTCTACGAAGAATACGACGAAGAAGACGAAGATTGGGACGATGAAGACGAGTATTACTACGACGATGACGAGCAGTTTTTCGAGGTAGAGTGCCCCGAATGCCACGACAACATTATTCTCGATGAAGAAATGCTTGACGAGGGCAGCATCACTTGCCCCAACTGTGGCGTAACTATCGAGTTCGACCTTGAGGACGAGGACGAAGACGAAGAGTAATAGCAAAATTAAAACCACCGCTAAAAGGGAGCTGTGGTTAGGGATAATTCGCCTAAAACAGCGACTTTTTGCAGACCAATGCGTTAAAACACCGCAGTACGCGACAGCGTTACTGCGGTGTTTTGCCTT
>JAZQSG010000180.1:0-3265 GCA_045630025.1 Acutalibacteraceae bacterium | reverse complement strand
ACGAGGAAATCAATCGAGTAATTCAGATTCTAAACAGACGTACAAAAAATAACCCTGTAATTTTAGGCGAGCCGGGTGTTGGTAAAACTGCAATCGCAGAGGCCCTTGCACAACGTATTGCATCGGGTAATGTTCCTGCACGCCTTATGGATAAAGAGGTGCATCTGCTTGATTTAACCGCCCTTGTGGCCGGCACACAGTTTAGGGGTCAGTTTGAAGCCAGGGTTAAGGGCCTTGTGGATGAAATTAAGCGTGAAAAGAGAATAATTTTATTTATTGACGAGGTTCATAATATGGTTGGTGCAGGTGACTCAACCGAGGGTTCTATGAATGCCGCTAACATATTAAAGCCCGCATTGTCAAGAGGCGAAATTCAAGTAATAGGCGCTACAACCTTTAAAGAATATCGTAAGTATATTGAAAAGGATGCGGCCCTTGAGCGCCGATTCCAACCCGTTGTTATTGACGAGCCGTCTATCGAAGATGCTATTAGCGTACTTAAAGGTATTAGAGGATATTACGAAACATACCACAGCGTAACTGTTGCCGATGAAATAGTGGAGCTTTCTGTAAAATTATCAGAGAGGTATATTAACGACAGATTTTTGCCCGATAAAGCTATCGATTTGTTGGACGAAGCATGTGCTACCGCAAGTCTTCGCAATAAATCTATTGATGATCTTATCTGTGCTAACAAAGAACTTGGCGAGCTTAAAATACGTGAAGATGAAATTCTTGCTCAAGCAGAAGCGGTTGATTATGAAAAACTGGCTAACGTTCGCTCCGATATAGCTCGCGTTTCAGCCAGGGTTAATGAATTGGGCGAAAAGGCCAGTGCTGAAAACAAGGTCACCTTTGATGATTTAGCCGCTGTTATTGAGCTTTGGACCGGAATCCCTGCATCAAAAATCAAAGAAAGCAATTATTCAAAGCTTGCTTCGCTTGAAAGCAATATCAAGTCTAAAATCATTGGTCAAGACCAGGCGGTTGAAGAGATTTGTGCTGCAGTAAGGCGATCTCGTGTGCAAATCAGCCCTCATCGCAGGCCTGCATCCTTTATCTTTGTAGGTCCGACGGGCGTTGGAAAAACTCAACTTGTTAAAGAGCTTGCTTCCGAGCTGTTCGATACCCCCGAGACCCTGATCCGTCTGGATATGTCAGAGTTTATGGAGAAACATTCTGTTTCGCGCATAATCGGAGCCCCTCCCGGATACGTTGGTTACGACGAAGCCGGCCAGCTTACCGAAAAAGTGCGCAGAAAACCCTATTCAGTTTTGCTTTTTGATGAGATTGAAAAAGCACATCCCGACGTACTGAACATTTTGCTGCAAATTTTGGATGACGGCAGAATAACTGATGCCCAAGGTCGAAACGTAAACTTCGAAAACACCATTATCGTTATGACGTCAAATGCGGGAAGCGATGAAAAAAGCGGAACGATGGGCTTTGGAAAATCTGATAACGAGCTTGTTAGAGAAAAGGTTATTAAAGCACTTGAAGGTTTCTTAAGGCCTGAATTTTTGGGCCGTGTAGACGAGATTGTTGTATTTAATCCTCTTAGCGGCGACAGCTTTGTTAAGATTGCTTGTTTGATGTTGGATGAGCTTGTGCCTGTTCTTAAAGAAAAGGGCATTGAGTTAAAATATACCTTGGCCGCTGCAGAGAAATTGGCAGCTTTGGCAGGTGGCGGCAAGAGGGGAGCTCGTGATCTTCGCAGGGTTATCAGAAAGAACGTTGAAGATAGAATTGCTGTCGAAATTATCAACAATTCAGCTATTGTTGGCGTATCTGTTGATTGCAAAAAAGACGAGATTATTGTAAAGACAATTTAATTGTCAAAAGTACTTGACAACCTGACGGGAGTTGTGATAAAATAACTCCCGTCATCACACTTGCGGGTGTAGTTCAATGGTAGAATGTCAGCCTTCCAAGCTGAACACGTGGGTTCGATTCCCATCACCCGCTCCAAATCCCTTTCGCTTGCGATTGGGATTTTTTATTTACTTGACAAACCGTTTAAAATTTGATATAGTAAGGCGAAAGGCGATGACGAAAAGGGCGAATTTTCAGTTATTTCAGAGAGCCGATGTTTGGTGAGAATCGGCATAATTGCTAATTCAATGTCTATGGCTTCCGAGCTTCTGTTCCGATATGTAGGTTCAGGCGTATTGCTGCGTTAAAGCATAAGGTTTAGTAGAACCTGGGTGGCAGTTTACTGCAAGTTGAGTGGTACCGCGGGAAGTTTCTCGTCTCAAGTTTACTTGGGGCGATTTTATTTATTTTTGGAGGTTTTTTTATGAGTAACTACAGAATTGAAACAAAATGTGTTCAGGGCGGCTATACTCCCGGTAATGGTGAGCCCCGTCAAGTTCCTATTATTCAAAGCACAACTTTTAAATATAATACCAGTGAGGATATGGGTAAGCTTTTTGATCTTGAAGCATCCGGTTATTTTTATTCAAGACTTCAAAACCCCACCTGCGACACTGTTGCAGCAAAAATCTGCGAGCTTGAGGGCGGCACGGCTGCCATGTTGACCAGCTCCGGCCAAGCAGCATCCTTTTATTCAATTTTTAACATTGCATCCTGCGGTGATCATATTGTTTCTTCATCAACCATTTATGGCGGAACCTTTAATCTTTTTGCAGTAACTATGAAAAGAATGGGTATAGAGTTTACCTTTGTTTCCCCCGAGTGCTCTGATGAAGAGTTGAATGCAGCATTCAAACCTAATACTAAAGCAGTGTTTGGCGAAACCATTGCAAATCCCGCTCTTGCAGTTCTTGATATCGAGCGATTTGCAAATGCAGCACACGCTCACGGTGTGCCCCTTATTATCGATAACACCTTTGCAACTCCCGTTAATTGCCGTCCTTTTGAATTTGGTGCTGATATTGTTATTCATTCAACCACCAAGTATATGGATGGTCACGGAGTTTCTGTTGGCGGCTGTATTGTTGATTCGGGCAAGTTTGATTGGACAAAGTATGCCGATAAATATCCCGGCCTTTGCACTCCTGATGACAGCTATCACGGCGTAACTTATACCGAAAGATTTGGTCTTGGCGGTGCATACATCACCAAGGCAACTGCACAGCTTATGCGCGATTTCGGCTCAGTTCAATCTCCTCAAGATGCATTTTATCTTAACCTTGGCCTTGAAAGCTTGCACGTAAGAATGAAGCGTCACTGTGAAAACGGTTTGGCAGTTGCAAGATTTTTAGAGAGCTGTGAAGATGTATCTTGGGTAAATTATCCCGGCCTT
>JAZQSG010000179.1:0-9203 GCA_045630025.1 Acutalibacteraceae bacterium | reverse complement strand
ACCTCATCAACGGCGTTTTCAACCGCATAGCCGATGTCTGCGCCTTCTATAAGGCTGATGTCATTTTCATAGTCGCCTGCGCCAACGGTCAGTGTAACGTCGGGCAGCAGCTCTTTAATACGCTTCAGCGCGGCACCCTTTGAGCCGTTAATGCTGTTAACCTCAAGGGAGTAGCCCCAACTGCGCGCAAAATAAAAATTGTCGCTATAAAGGGGTCGGAGCATATTGCCAAGCAAAACGGGAGTTTCGGTATCGTCAAAAATAAATACGATTTTAAGAATGTCGCCCTCTGTCATCTTTTTGGCAAAAGCTTCCACACTGCCTGCCTCTTTCTTTCTGAAATAGGCATCCTTTAAATCCTCTGTGAAGACGTTGGCTTGATAGCATCGCTCATTCATATAAATATTAAGCGCAAAAGCCGAAGGGTCATCAAGGCAAGCAGTATAAAGCAGCTTGTCGGCCTGCATATCATATATGGCCGAGCCGTTAAGGCTGATCAGGGGCGCGTTAACCTTAATGTTCTCAAATTTCTCTGCAACAAAAGCGGGGGTTCTGCCCGTTGCAAGGGTGAATCTGCCGCCGTTTTCCTGAAACATTCTTATAGCATCTGCGTTTTCTTTTGAAACGGTTGCTTCGCATGCTAAGGTTCCGTCAAAATCGGAACATATCATAACACCGTCATATCTCATATAAACACCTCTGGATAGCAAAAATTCTCCGATTTAAGTCGGAGAATTGAATGCTTGACAATAAAGAATCAAATGGCGCGAGTAACCTTGCCTGAGCGAAGGCAACGGGTGCAGGCATAAACTCTGCACGGAGTACCATCAACAATAGCTTTAACACGCTTTACATTGGGCTTCCAGGTTCTGTTTGAACGTCTGTGTGAGTGAGACACCTTGATACCGAATGTAATCTCTTTATTGCAGATTTCACATTTAGCCATTATCTGCACCTCCTTTTAATTATCGAAAAAGTTACCGTATTATAATAGCAGACAAAAACAAAAAAATCAAGTGTTTTTTTGAAATTTTACAAGCGGAGGCAAAATATGTCCCAAAAGACCAATAATATTCATTCAAATGCGCTGAATAATATGGAAAACATCAAAAAAATATTTCATTTTCCTACCAATAAAGATATTGTTATCCGCTCGTTCAAGTCTCAATCGCAGCAAAATTGCGTGGTGGTATATATCGACGGAATGACCAATACCGCCGCCGTTAACGATTTTATTGTTCGCCCTCTTATGCAAAGCGGTGCAATACCTATTGATATGCTTAACACGGTAGAGTTTAACGACTGCGTAAAGGTTTGCGATATGTCTGCCGCTGTGGCAAGGGTTTTGCTTGGTGATACGGCGGTTTTTGTTGACGGTACAAGCTATGCGGGAGTGTGCGAGACAAAGGGTTTCCCTCGTCGCTCAATTTCACCGCCGCTAAACGAAAAGGTTGTAAAGGGCTCTCAAGAGGGCTTTAGCGAAAGCATTCGCAGTAATATTTCTCTTGTCAGACGGTGGGTGCGCACTCCCGACCTTGTTACCGAAATGATTTCGGTGGGGGATATAAGCAACGATACCTGCGGCGTAATGTATATTCACGGACTAACCGACCCTAAATTGATAAACAGAGTTAAAAAGCGGTTGAATTCCGTCAAGGCCGATTACGTTTCGGGCAGCGGAATGATAGAGCAAATGATTGGCGATTCACGCTGGTCTGTTTTTCCGTCGGTGCTTTCAACCGAACGGCCCGAAAGGGCGGCGCAGTATCTTAATGCAGGCAGGGTAATAGTAATATGTGACAACTCGCCCTATGCGTTGGTTATGCCCGTCACGCTATCAGAGTTTCTTGATTCACCCGAATGCAATCAGCAGCGTTGGCAAAGCGGAACCTTTTCAAGATGGATACGCAGCTTTGCCTTTGTGTGTGCACTGCTTTTATCGGCCTTTTACATTTCAATAATAAACTTTCATCACGAAATGCTGCCCTCACAGCTTTTACTGCTTATAGCACAGTCAAGAGCGTCTATACCGTTTTCTTCTTTAATGGAGCTTTTGGTTATGGAGATATTTTTTGAGCTTGTTCGCGAGGCGGGCGTGCGTACTCCATCTGCAATAGGGGGAGCCATTGGAGTAGTTGGCGGCCTGATTTTGGGCTCTGCGGCAATAGATGCCAATATCGTCAGCCCCGTCACTCTTATTGTGGTAGCGGTATCGGGGCTGGCAAACTCGGTTTTGCCCGATACCGATATAAACTTTGGTGTAACGGTGTGCAAGTTGGGGCTTGTTGTGCTGGGCGGCACCCTGGGCTTGTATGGGGTCTTTGCGGGCTCTGCGGTTATTGTGCTGTTGCTCTCTTTACAGCGCTCGCTGGGGCAAGATTACGTTGCACCGCCTTTTTCGGGCAAAACGGTTAACAGCAACGCCTTTTTGCAAAAGCCCTTGTGGAAGCAGCAAACGCGCCACGCAGGGCTTGCAACCCTTAAGCCCCAACAGCAACCTAAAATTTCAAGGCGGTGGGAAAATGAAGAATAACAAAATCTGCGGAACGGGCGCGGTGCTGTCAATGTTTGTATGCGTTTCCGGTGAAATCGTTTTCTCGGGCGCAATGAACAGTGTTTTTAAGGTTGCAGGCAACGGAGCTTTTTTGTGCTTTGCAATGGCTTCGGTTGCAATAGTTGCGCTTTCGTCTGCATTTTTAAAAATGTCAGCCGGCGTTGTGACGGCGGCTGTGTGCACCCTTTATCTTTTGTCCGTAATCTCTCGCTTGGCACAAAGTATGGCCTTGTTTCAAAGCAGGGCCACTTTAATAGCCGTGCTTATATCAATATCGGCCCTCAGCTTGCTCGCCTTTGCCGCAAGGGTAAAGGGTGCCGCCTTGTTTACCGCTTTAAGCTTTATACCCATAGGCGGCGTTTTCCTTCTTTGCCTTTTTCTGGGGTGGAGGGAGTACGACGTAAATAATGCCCTGCCGATTATGAGCGGCGGCTTATCGGGGCTGTTGCTGGGCACATTAAACGCCTTTTCGGTTTTATTTCCCTTGCTGTTGCCACTTATATACACAAGCCGACAAAATAAAAGGGCAGGTGTAACAGCTCTTTGCTCATCCCTTGTAGGCATAACCTTGTCTGCGGCTTTGGGCACACTTGCCTTTGGATTAACCGCATCCGATTACCAGTCGGTTACGGCGGAAATCTCAAAAAGCGTATCAATTGGCAAGTTCTTTCAACGGCTTGAGGGGCCTGCCGATATTGCCTATATTTTGTCGTCTGTTTGCGCTATCGTCTTGTTTAGTGCTATGGCAGGTACGGGGCTTCGGGGCAAAATAAAGCTTCGCACCTCGCTTATTATATTTTCGTCAGCGATAGCGGTTATAACGGTAACCTCGATATTATCGGTAACCTACGAGCCGGCATTTCGCCTTTACCAAGCGGTTGCGGCGCTGATGGGTTGTACCTTGCTGTTTTTTGTTCCCAAATGGTTGGGCAAAATCAAAAGGGTTGCACCTGCTGTGATTGCGCTTTGCCTTTTGCTTTGCTCTTGCGGCGGGCAAGAGATTGAACGGGTCGATTATGCGGTGATTGCTTCTTACGACAGCCGCAGTCAAACGGTTTGCTTTGTAACCGAAAGGGGAGACGGAGGGCATTTTTATACCGTTTCTGCTCAAGAGCTGGGTTCTGCGCGAAAAGAGGTTGAAAGGCGGCACAACGTCAACCTTTCTTTTAAGCAGCTTGGTATGGTTATGCTTGATATCGATTGCCAATACGTTTACGGGATAGTGAAAGAATTAATATCCACCGAATTGCCCAATTCTGCAATATTATCCTTTTTTGAATGCGATTTTAACCTTTTGTATGAAAAGCAAATCAAATCCTATTCTTCGGCGTTTGAATTTGTATCAGCCGTTAAATCGGGCAAAAAGGATGCCGACGCCGTGGTAAGAAGTTTAAGCAAGGTAAATCAAATGCTTTCAACCTCCTCTGCCGTTGCATCTGCAGGTGTGATTGACGTTAACGGCTATGACGGATGCCTTATATTTGATGGGGAAGGGGGATTGATTCGTCTTGACGGTGAAGATTCGGTAATATATAACGGTATGCTTGACATAGATTATAGGGTCGACCTTTTTGGCAGCAAAATGTGTTGCGATGTAACGGTGAGCGGCTTTAAAACACAACGGCAAATACAAATTGCCCACCGTATATATAACGTTGCGGGTTGCGACGGATTGTATTTGCAAAGCAGGTTAAAAGAGCTTGACAGGGCATATTCTCACACCTACAGCTTTGAATTGACAAAAAATTAACAAACTTTATAAAAAATAAAGGCGAATTATTAAAATACATTGACAAAAAATTAACAAACCACTTGACAACGTAAATATTATTAGATATAATTGCTTTATTATTTTAGGAGGTATTAAAATTATGTCCAGAGTTTACAATTACAGTGCGGGCCCCTCTGTGTTGCCCGAGTCAGTCCTTAAAATTGCCGCAGCAGAAATGCTTGATTATAAAGGCAGCGGCCAGTCGGTTATGGAGATGTCACATCGCTCCAAAACCTATCAGGCAATTATTGACGAGTGCGAGGCATTGCTTCGTGAGATTATGAACATCCCCGATAATTACAAGGTTCTTTTCTTGCAGGGTGGTGCATCAACTCAGTTTGCAATGATGCCCCTCAACTTTATGGTAAAGAGCGGCAAGGCCGATTTTGTTCTTACCGGTCAATGGGCAACCAAGGCACAAAAAGAGGCCGCCCGTTACGGTGAAGCAAACGTTGTTGTTTCTTCAAAGGATAAGACCTTTAGCTACATACCCAAGCTTGATAAGGCCACCTTTACTCCCGATGCAGATTATTTCCATATCTGTGTAAACAACACTATTTACGGCACCAAGTGGAACACCCTTCCCGAAACCGGTGACGTTCCCCTTATCGGTGATATTTCAAGCTGCATCCTTTCCGAGCCCATCGACGTTTCAAAGTTCGGTATGCTTTATGCAGGCGCACAAAAGAATATGGCTCCTGCAGGTCTTACCGTTGTTATCGTTCGTGAAGATTTGGTAGGCAATGCATCCGATATTTGCCCCACCATGCTTAATTATCAGACTCACGTTGATAACGGCTCAATGTTCAACACTCCTCCTTGCTGGTGCATTTATGTTGCAAAGCTTGTTCTTGAGTGGATTAAGAACGATATCGGCGGCCTTGAAGAGATGAAGAAGATCAACGAAGCCAAGGCAAAAATTCTTTATGACTTCCTTGATAACAGCAAGATGTTCAAGGGTACCGTTGTTCCCGAAGACCGTTCATTGATGAACGTTCCCTTTGTTACCGGTAACGAAGAGCTTGACGCTAAGTTTGTTAAGGCAGCAACCGAAGCTGGCTTTGTTAACCTTAAGGGTCACCGTTCTGTTGGCGGTATGCGCGCATCTATCTACAATGCAATGCCCATCGAGGGTGTTCAGAAGTTGGTTGAGTTTATGGCTCAATTTGAAAAAGAAAATGGTTGAGGTAATACATAATGTATAATATTAAAACTCTTAATAAAATTTCTCCCTGCGGTCTTACCCGCTTTAAGGGCGATAAATACACCTGCGGTGATGAAATTGCCGCTCCCGACGCTATACTTGTTCGCTCTGCTTCCATGCACGAAATGGAAATGCCCGAGTCATTGCTTGCAATCGCTCGTGCAGGTGCAGGTGTTAACAACATCCCCGTTGACAAGTGTGCCGAGGCAGGTATTGTTGTTTTCAACACTCCCGGTGCCAATGCAAACGCTGTTAAAGAGCTTGTTATCGCCGGCCTTTTCCTTTCATCACGCAAGGTTGTTCCCGCTATCGATTGGGCCAAGACCCTTAAGGGTAACGGTGCCGAGGTTGGCAAGATGGTTGAAAAGGGCAAGGGTGCATTTGCAGGCCCCGAAATTTTAGGCAAAAAGCTTGGTGTTATCGGCCTTGGCGCTATCGGTATTTTGGTAGCTAACGCCGCTTGCGCTCTTGGCATGGAGGTATACGGCTACGACCCCTATTTGTCGGTTGACGCCGCTCTTAAGCTTGATAATTCCGTAAAGCACGTTGCTGACGTTAACGAAATCTATACCGATTGCGATTACATCACCGTTCACGTGCCTCTCACTCCCGATACCAAGCATATGATTAACGAGCAGTCTATCGCCAAGATGAAAAACGGCGTAAGAATTCTTAACTTCTCTCGTGGCGAGCTTGTTAACAGCACCGATATTATCGAGGCACTTGGCAAGGGCGCTGTTGCCGCATACGTAACCGACTTCCCCAGTGATGACGTTATCGGTGTAGAGGGCGTTGTTGCCATTCCTCACCTTGGTGCATCTACTCAGGAATCTGAAGACAACTGTGCAGTTATGGCAGCAAACCAGATCGTTGATTACCTTGAAAACGGTAATATCAAAAATTCTGTTAACCTGCCTACCGTTGTTGCACCCCGCACCACCGCTTGCCGTGTATGTGTAATTCACAAGAACATTCCCAATATGCTTACTCAGATTTCGGGCGCTGTCTCTGCTCTCGGTATGAATATCGAAAAGATGACCAACGACTCCAAGAAAGAGTATGCTTATACCATCCTCGACGTTGATGAGCTTGTTGGCAAAGATGCTGCCGCATCTATCCTTGCTATTGAAGGCGTAATCAAGGTAAGAGTAATCGTCTGATAAATAAAAAGCTAAAATCCCTATGCAAGCAATCCTTGCATAGGGATTTTTTCAACCCATCGTGACAAAGGTTATATAAAAACTTGATTTTCGTTCACAAAAGCGCTAAAATATAGTTACAAACCAAAAAGGAAGAGCTATAATGAAAAAAGGTTAACCGCTCTTTTGATAAAGCGAGGTTAGTATAGATGAATAAAAATATATATACAGATCTTGAAGAATTATACACTTCTTTTGAAAACAACTTTCGCAGTTTTTGCCCTCACTGCGGCAACCCTATTGGCATAAGTTTAATTAAATCGAAAAAAAGAGCTATTATAGATGCGTTAATACCAACTAGGTGCCGCTATTGCAGAAAGTGGTCATTTAACAACATAATAATTTCTTCAGCAGTGTTGATGCTTGTTAGCGCAGCAATAGTGTCTTCCATATTATATATGATAGGCAATGCTGAGCTGGGAAAAATTTTAGCTGCTATTACCGCCGGCTTAGGGGTATTGTTTGTTGTTTTGAGCTATATGGATGTGCCTAGAAGTAATTTTACTACTTTTTTAAATAGGTATGTTCCCGGTAAACGAATCTACATAGAGACCCACAGGCAAATTGTTAATATGGGTGTTTTTCGTCGGGGACAGATGTATATAGTAACTCCGTCAGATGTAAAAAACAACAGCTGGATAGCAATATGCCAGGCAGACAAAGTAACATCAAACACGTTAGTCCTTCGCGTTGTAAAAGTAAGTGAGGAGGTATCCTTGTTATCCCAAGACGTATTTATTAAGCCGAGTTTAATAGACGGCATCTATGGAACGGTTTGTAGAGAGATAGATGCGTGAACAATTGATTTTATTTCTAATATAGTCGATGATCAGCATATATTCTATACCGATCAAATGATATTAGAGTATTATGGATACAGCAATTGAATTAAGGAGGAGTAATTTGTGTCAAGCATTGTTTTTGACTATATGTTTGGCTCGTTAACAGCAATCGTATGGGTAATAATCATAAATTCAATATATACCTTTTATTACACCTACCTTTATTCTAAGTTGCGCATTGATAAAACCGTAACGTTAAAGAATTCAATCATAAAATATATTCTTGCAAGCCTTTTATATCCTATCTTTTTCATCGGTCACTATCTTGGTATCGTTACATTGCTTAAAAACGCCAAGATTGATTATAATGATGACTTGCTCGTGGTTGGTGTAGCACTGTCAATGGCGGTAATATACTTTACCGTTATTCAGTTTATGGTGTTTAAAAGGGATTTCAGTGCTAAAAAGACCATTCTATTTATAACCCCTGTGCTTGTTGCGGTATTAGTACAAATTGCCGCTGTTTGTGCCGAAATTTACATTGACCCATTTTTGCCCAACTACAAAGAATGCTTGACAACAATATGCAATGCGCAGTTTTATTCCTGCGGACTGTTAACCCTGTGTCAAGCCGTGGTAATGTTTATTCCTGCAATCAGAAAAAAGGTTGGAATATAACTTCTTTAGGTTATAAAGTACCGACGCAAAATTTTGAGGATGACCCGTTGTTTAGTTAAGGAGGCAATAGCATGGATGATATGCACAAGTCCGTTCCGTTAAAAAGAGGCAGTTTGCGATGCCCTCATTGCGGTGAATACACCTATCTTTCAGTTGCTCACTATATATCCAGAACCAAATTTTTTGAACCAAAGTATAAGTGTGAACAATGCAAAAGACAGTTCTTTCGTAAAAATCCAGAAGCAATAGTTTTTCGTGTGCTCGCTGCCATTGGCCCGATTTTGTTGCTGATGTCTGCTTTAACCTTTAAATGGTATGTGGTTTTGGGTTGTTGTTTGCTTTTGTTAATAGTTCTTTTAGGCAATTATTACGTTAAGACTTTGGGCTACCACGCTCATCCGGATGGAAGCCCACCAAGCGGTCGCCGCATAAGTGTTAAAATTGACAAGACAAATTCGCCAAAACGAATGATAAAAAAACACCGCATTTATGATTTGGCAGGATACACGAAAGGCAAGCGCGGAGTTATATATGCACAGTGCGAATATGTACACAAAGAGGGCGCGTATTTCAGAATCATCACTCAAAAAGGATATAATGCTCCTCTTGGTGATAATCTTTGTGTTATTACACCTAACGGTGACATAGCGGGGGTTGTTGACGAAGAAACCAAGCCGCCCGACCAACCCCAACAATAACGTTAACCCCGCTCGGCTTACGCCGGGCGGGGTTTTGCAATGCTGCTACGATTGACAGCCGTTTAATTAATACAACAACAAAGAGCAAGTTCAGTCGAACTTGCTCTTTCTCTTATAACTCCTCGGGAACTATTGGCCACAGCTCCTTAAACACGGCGATGTGACCGGGGGTGATGACCTTGTCCTCGTGCATATAACCGAAATACCAGCGCTTAAAATTGAAGGTGCGGTTGATTTCTTCCAGATAACCGTTAAGCTTGTTGACTCGGTCGCCCATACCCATTCTCATCAGCATTGAGCTTTTGATAAGTGAGGGT
>JAZQSG010000178.1:0-1041 GCA_045630025.1 Acutalibacteraceae bacterium | reverse complement strand
TTATAAGTTTAATTGTGTGAATATATAAGGCACGGCAAAGGCTTAAAAAGACGGAAAAAAAAAGGCCGCCTGCTTCGCAGCGGTGGCCTTTGCTAATTACATTGATTATAATGGGATTTTGTTGTTAAACCTCAATTTTATATTGCTTCCCAAACGGCATAAAAGGCAATGTCTTCGGCGGGCATATTGCCAAAATTCGACACTGGCTGGCCGCCCGAAGTAGTTGCCCAACCTTTGAAGGTATAGCCCTGCCGTGTTGGTGGCGTGGCTGGCGGGTAAATTGCTTTGCCGACGTAAAAGCACCAGTCTTCGTAATTGCCGCCTTCGTCGTCGTAATACCAGTATATAAGGTACCAATCGTCCGTTTGGTTGTTTCCTGTGTAATATCCCAAACGTATATTGTTGTCAACTATCCACGTTTTGCTCGAAGGCAAATATTGCTCATTCCATTGCACAGCTGTAATTTGGCTGCCGTGATAGCTGCCTTCTTCTTTATTGCTGATTCGCAATACCACTATATTTTGAAGGTCGGCTGTTTCAAGCATTAATTCAAAACTCGAAGTCAGATAATAAAGCCTTTTGCCGTCGTATGATTTTTCGTATCTAATATTGTCAAGGCCTGTAACAACAGCAACAACAGTTTCAGTTGGTGGCGGCGGCGGTGTTGGTTCCTGCCCAATTATTTGCCCGCAGCAAATGTCGAATTGCCTTGCATCGGGTGCCGTTGGTTGTGGTATTTGGCCGCAGCAAATGTCGTATGCGGGGCCGCTTATTGGTTCGGCGGCGGTTACTGGCAGACGCAAAGGCCGATAGTCGGCTTTAAATTCGGCGGTGGTGGTGTAGGCTGTCAGTTCGCCCGAAGTGCCGAAAACGCCTTGCGCGGTTACAACGGCAACCTGCGGCCGTGTGTTTGCGCCCAGCAAAATACGTTCGCCTTCGTTGGTGGTGGCAATAAAGGCGTAGTGGTCAACGTCCAGCATCGGGTCGGCGGGCGTAACGAATTGCAGTTTGGCGGTGTAAACAATCTGCTTATTCACAACG
>JAZQSG010000177.1:0-2459 GCA_045630025.1 Acutalibacteraceae bacterium | reverse complement strand
CAAGCAGTCAAAAAGCCAAGTAAGTCTAAAGAGGAGAGATGATTGTGGAATTTAATCCAAACAGTTCGTTTTTGTACCTGATTGCAATAATTGTTATTCTGTTTGTGCTTGTTCAATCGGTATACTTTTTGATAAGGGCATACCGCCGCGGCAAAAAGATTGGAATGAGCCCCGCAAAGCTCAGAAAAACAATTTTATCAACGTCGGTGTTTACCATCGCCCCCGCTATTTCAATACTTGTGGGCGTTGTGGTTCTGGCCCGATTTTTGGGCATACCCCTGCCGTGGATACGCCTTAGCGTAATAGGCGCGTTAACCTACGAGCTGCCTGCAGCAACCTCGGCCGCCAACTCCTTCAAGGTGGGGCTGGATAAGCTTGTAAGCGACCCCGAGGTTTACTCGGCAATAGCGTGGGTAATGACCTTGGGCATTTTGCCCAGCATCATTCTTCCACCCATCTTAATGAAGGGCATTCGCGGTGGAATGGGCAAAATCAAAAACAAAGACCCCAAGTGGGGCGATATATTTATGTCATCTCTGTTTTTGGGTATGATTTCTGCATTCTTGGGCGTTGTGTTTGCCGACGTAAGAAGCGGATTAGAGGGCTTTATACCTCTGTTTGTGCTTTTGGTGTCAGCACTGGTTATGGCCTTGTGCGGCATACTCATCAAAAAGTGCAAAATGAAATGGCTTGAAAACTACGCCATATCAATAAGTATGGTTTCGGCAATGGCCTTTGCGGCTATTATTACGCCAATTATTACGGGTTAAGGAGGGAAAATGATGAGCGGATATATTAAAAAGACCGATACTATCGGCAAAATCTGGATGTGGTCTGCGGCAGTGCTTGTTGTTATGGTGCCCGTGGCTATCTGCGTTTATTTTAACTCTTGGCCCAAGCTGACCGACGTGCTTAACGGTCTTTTGGGCGTTGCCCCCGTTTTCTGGACGGTTGGCGTTGTTGAGATTATTACCTACACTCCCATGCTGGGCGTAGGCGGCACCTACCTTGCCTTTGTAACGGGCAACCTTACCAGCATCAAGGCCCCTGCTGCCCTTACCGCAATGGAAAATGCCGAGGTTAAGGCAGATACCGAAGAGGGCGAGGTAATCTCTACTATTGCTATCGCAACCAGCTCAATCGTAACCACTCTTATTATAGTTGTGGGCGTTGTGCTTTTCTCCTTCGTTGCGCCTATTATCGATTCGCCTCAGCTGGCACCTGCCTTTGCAAACTCAAACCTTATGGCCGCTTTGTTTGGTGGCCTTGGTGTTGTTTACATCAGCAAGAACTGGAAGATTTCCGTAGCACCCGTGGTCTTTATGGTTACTCTGTTTTTGCTTTTTCCCTCACTTGCAGGTTCTGTTGGCGTGCTTGTTCCCGTTGGCGTAATCGTTACGTTGGTAGCATCACGCATCTTGTATAAGAAGGGATTGGTCTGATGGTTTGGGCATATATCGGCATTGCCGCAGGCGGCTTGCTGGTGGCATTTATAGCCCTCATTCTTGTTCGCACCGCGCTGTTTAAGCCCACCGCTTATAAAGCCGTTGAAGCGCAAGAGGTTACGCTGAACCGCCAAAAGATAGTTGACGATATGGTAGAGATGATTAAATGTCGCACCGTATCAAACGTTGACGAAGCTCAGGTTGAGTGGTCAGAGTTTGACCGTTTCGTTAAGCTTTTGGCTCAGCAATTTCCTTTAATTCACAACAAGGCAACCCTTACACATATAGGCAAAACGGGGCTTTTATATCACCTAAAGGGCAAATCGCAATCTGAACCCACCGTGCTTATGGCTCATTATGACGTAGTACCCGTTGATTCAAGCTGCTGGACAAAGCCCGCCTTTGACGGTCTTGTAGAGGATGGCTGCATCTGGGGTCGCGGTACCCTTGATACCAAGGGCACCCTTTGCGGAGTGCTTGAGGCACTTGAGCAGCTGCTTCAAGATGATTACACCCCCAAAAACGACCTTTATTTATCCTTTTCGGGTGAAGAAGAGATTAGCGGTGCTTCCTGCGCCGATATAGTTACCTACCTTGAAGCCAACGGCATCAAGCCCGCAATGGTGCTGGATGAAGGCGGCGCTGTGGTTGACAACGTGTTTCCCGGCGTGCATAGCGCCTGCGCCCTTATCGGCATAGGCGAAAAGGGTGGCGTTGATCTTGATTTTACCATTGAATCAAGCGGCGGCCATGCCTCCACACCTCCCGTTCATTCAAATCTCGGCAAGCTTAGCCAAGCCATAACCAAAATAGAGGGCAACCCCTTCAAGCGTCAGCTTGCAAAACCGGTTGCCGAAATGTTCGACACCTTGGGCAGACATTCCACGTTTGTTTACCGAATGATTTTTGCCAACCTTTGGTGCTTTTTGCCCCTGCTGGATATGATATGCAAAAAGTCGGGCGGTGAGCTTAACGCTATGATGCGCACCACCGTTGCCGTCACAAGGATGGAGG
>JAZQSG010000176.1:0-1341 GCA_045630025.1 Acutalibacteraceae bacterium | reverse complement strand
TAGCGAAATAATCAGCTATGCCGAAGCCGAAACCTTGTACAAGGTGGCTACCTTTGGCAAAATTATGCCTTTGAATTTTTTGGATACATACGCCGCCTATTTGCGCAAGATGATTACCGACGCTTTGGGTGTTGACGTTAACGATAAGCCCCTTGAGGGATTGCACTTTGTGGTTGATGCCGGTAACGGAGCAGGCGGATTTTACGCCACCGACGTGCTTGAGCCCTTGGGTGCCGATATTTCGGGCTCTATAAACCTTGAGCCGGACGGTATGTTCCCCAATCACATTCCCAACCCAGAAAATCAATATGCTATGGAGTGTGCCTGCAACGCCACCGTTGCGGCAGGTGCCGACCTTGGTATAATTTTTGATACCGACGTAGACCGCGCAGGCGCTGTTGGACCTGACGGAACTGAAATCAACCGTAACCGCTTGGTAGCCCTTGCCTCGCTTATAGCCCTTGAGGATTGTGCAGGCGGGACCATTGTTACCGACTCGGTAACCTCAAGCGGACTTAAGACCTTTATTGAGCAAGACCTTGGCGGTCACCATTACAGATACCGCAGAGGTTATAAAAACGTAATTGACGAGGCCATTCGCTTAACGGCTGAAGGCAACGTTTGTCCCCTTGCCATTGAAACCTCGGGGCACGCCGCTTTCAGAAGCAATTACTTTTTGGATGACGGCGCCTACCTTATTACCCGCATTGTAATTAAGATGGCACAGCTTAAAAAAGAAGGCAAATCAATTAACGATTTGACCGCCACTCTTAAAGAGCCCGTTGACAAGGCCGAAATTAGACTTGATATTACCGCAGAGGATTTTAAAGCACTTGGTCAATCGGTTATTGCAGCTCTTGAAGATTATAGCAGCAAAAAAGAGGGCTGGCACATTGCAGACGATAACCGCGAGGGTATTAGAGTTTACTGTGACGAGGGTGACGGTTGGTTCTTGCTTCGTCTTTCGGTGCACGACCCCGTAATGCCCCTTAACATTGAAAGCGATAGCGAAGGTGGCTGCAAACCCATTGCAAAGGGACTTGCAGAGTTCTTTGAAAAGATTGAGGGCGTTGACCTTAAGCCCCTTGCAGATTTTATTAAATAAAAGCATTTTAAGCCCTGTCACTTACAGTGACGGGGCTTAATTTTTCGGTTGCACAAAAAAAATCCCACAGTCGGGTGACTGTGGGATTTTGTAATTTATAGATTAGGCGTTAACCTTTTTCTTGCCAAGTACTACTGCAGCAGCAACTGCGCTGAGGAGCATTACGCAAGCGGGAAGAACAATGTTTCTTGAATCGCCGGTGTGAACGCCGTCCTTAGTAACCTTCTCGATAGAGA
>JAZQSG010000175.1:0-2513 GCA_045630025.1 Acutalibacteraceae bacterium | reverse complement strand
GCGTCCGCTAAGCACGGAGCAAAAAGCCCAAATGACAAATCTGTCCCCTCTTTTGGATGAAGAAACCTTAAGCAAATTGCAAGGAGGATTGCCTGCCATTTCCTTACCCTCTCTTACGGCTCTTAACAGCGCATTCTGCAACGATGTTGATCCGGAACTGATTTATGCACAGTCCGTTATGGCAATGGGTAAAACCGGTGATGTGTTGATTGCAATGAGTACCTCTGGTAATGCAAAAAATGTTTTTGCCGCAGCGAAGGTGGCTAAGGGTCTTGGTCTTACGGTTATCGGTCTGACCGGCAAAGGCGGTGGTAACCTTAGCGAGATTTCCGATATCTGTATCCGGGTACCGGAAACAGATACTTTCAAAGTGCAGGAGCTGCATTTGCCGGTATACCATTATCTGTGTGCCGCTACAGAAGAAGAATTTTTCACAAACTAAGCAAAAGGCTTGACCGATTTGGTCAAGCCTTTCTGTTTATGCAAAATCAATTTGTATGCTGATTTTGTTAGACTTTATGCCGTCTGTTTTGAAATCGACGTAGGCTGATTCGCCAACCGTTGAGATTGAATATTCAGCCTCGCACTCGTCAACCCAAACCTTTTGACACTCTTTGCCCTTGGGCAACAAAATATGTGCCGTTACGCTTTTGGCGGGAGAATAAACGTCGTATCTCATTCCCTCGTCCTTCAAAATGTATCGCACGTCAACCATTGCCTTCGAGACCTCGTAGCCCGTTAAATAGCGCAACTCGGTGTAATAAGTTATGGGGAATTTGGGTGCAAAGAAAATCTCGTCGTAATTAACGCCTACGTCATTCACACCTGCCAGACCCTCGTCAACTGCACTTATAAGTGCCGCAGCGCCCCAGGAGCTCGGTCCGCCTTCGGGTTGAGGGGTGGAATCGGTGTTGTAAAGGAAATATATGTTGCCGTCACGTTCAACGAGCTCGATAAAGCGGGAAATTATACCCCAGCCGTATTCCTCATAGCCGTTGTTGAAGGCCGCTTTGGCAAGCTCGCCTGCCGTAAACGGTGATATTGCGCCGTTGACGTAAGTGCCCGACTTGTGGTTGACAAAGTTCTCGTACGGCGGATTTATGCTGAACCA
Source organism: Acutalibacteraceae bacterium (assembly GCA_045630025.1). Lineage (GTDB taxonomy): Bacteria > Bacillota > Clostridia > Oscillospirales > Acutalibacteraceae > RGIG2206. The sequence continues at coordinate 1,402 of JAZQSG010000175.1, read as the reverse complement.
CTCGGCAAAGCAATCGACGGTTTGCTTGCGGCGCATATATTCCTCGATAATCTTTCTGGACTGTTCTGTGTTGGTCACCTTGCGGTTCATATCATAGGTGTTGGAAAGCGAAAGTCTGACGTTTTCCAAATCATCGGCACCGTCGTGATTAAGGTGCAACTGATGAATGAAGAAGTTGCCGTTCCACAAATATTTGAACATATTTTGGCGCAATTCCTCGGCGCGACGCTCCCATTCCCTGGCCTTTTCTTCGTTATTCAGTCTGCGGTTAAACCAGGCAAGCTGATGCATTGCCGCAAAAACGCCCGAGTTGTCGCCGTGCATAATGGACATCGGGGTGGTTTCTTCGATTCTGCGGTTAATTGGGCTTGTGTTATAGGTGAAATCCCAGGTGTCAATGGTGAACGGACGCTTTACAAGACCGTGGCTTTCGTCCCAACGCTTGGGGTTGGAGGTTATGTAATCAATACCCTTTTCAAGGCTGGGCAAGACCTTTTTAAGCCACTCGTCGTCACCCGTTGTGCGGTAAAGATAGGTAGCGCCCTCTACCACCAAATATTCAATATCGGCCTCAAGCTCAAGACGAACCAACGAAAGATTGTCGTCCTCAAACATAATGTAGCAATCCTCGTTGACCATTTTCCAATGGCGGTCGTCCACCTGCTTTATCAACTCATAAAACTGACCGTCTTCTCTTTGGGTTGCGATAATAAAATTCAAAAAAGAATCAAGATTATACTCCCAATGGCGCATGGCCTTCATAACGTGAACGTGGTCGCGAATCCAGTTTTTATCGCACATCAGAATTTTGTTGTCTATAAAAACCAAGGTGCGGTCGGCATAAATATTGCTACGCAGGGTGTGCATAAAAATGCCGAGCTTCGGGTCGGTTGTGGTCAGTATCGAAGGAAATGCAAGTTCGCGGTTGTTGTACGTTCCATTGGGCTTTCCACCAACTCGCATTGCGGGAAGCTTGTTTTCAAACTCAATTTTTGTCATACTAAAACACTCCTATCACGAAAATTGCCAAAAGCCCAAGTGAGAATCCCTCCCATTGCTTTTTTGATAACTTTTCTTTGAAAATAATGCCACTCAACACGCCCGACAAAACCACAACTCCGCCGTTAAACGCAGGGAAAAAGATGACTGCATCCATTAAACTTGAAAGCGTGATGTTAAGTCGGTTATAAAGGCAGCTTAAAATACCTGCCGCCAAAGCGACAAGCAAAAATTTGAGGCTAGAAAACGGCAGGGTTTTGTCTTTGCCCACACAAAGCATAAAAAAGTAGAAAACCGTCATAACCGCCGCAGACACAATCAGCATATCGCCCGTGTGGTTGGATACGCCCGATTTTCCGAAGCCTTTGAAGATTATTCCAACCGCCGCCGAAAGCAAAAAGAA
>JAZQSG010000174.1:0-2789 GCA_045630025.1 Acutalibacteraceae bacterium | reverse complement strand
GGCAGAGCAGTACGATGCTTTGCGCCGCCGCCTTGCCTATGGCGAAGGGGAGGGGCTTAGCCAATTTTCCGACCCGCAAAAAACCGATTTCGTGGTTGGCTGCCTTGGCGATTACTGCAACACAACTATGGAGCGCCTGCGCTTTAACGAAATTAAGGATATGGCTCTGCGCAAGGCCTATATAAGCGGCACGGCAATAGTGCACACCTATTGGGACGACAGCGTGGCAACCGGCCTTTATGCCGATGCCGACCGCACCACCCCCTTAAAGGGCGATATCTGCTGTGAGCTTATCGACGTTGAAAATTTTTACGTAGGCGACGTAACCCAGCGCGATATTCAGCGTCAGCCCTATATCATTGTTGAGCAAAGAGTAAGCGTTGACGCCCTTAAAGAAGAGATGAAGCGCAACGGTCGCCCCCCTGAAGAGATTGAATCGGTTAAGCCCGATTCCGAAACCGACCGACTGGCAGGGGATTACGGCTCTTTAAGTCTTGAGGATGATAAAAAATGCACCCTGCTTACCAAGTTTTACAAGGTTAAAAAGGGTGGCAAGTGCCACGTTATGGCGGTAAAGGTTTGCAAAAACGCCACCGTCAGAGAAGAGTGGGATTGCGGTATAGACCTTTATCCCTTTTCGGTATTTTGTTGGCAATCTCGCAGCAACTGCTTTTACGGAGAAAGTGAGATAACCTGGCTTATCCCCAATCAAATTGCCATTAACCGAATGCTTACCGCCGCCGTTTGGGCAGTGATGATAAACGGTATGCCCATTCTTGTTAAAGATGCCGACGCTATACCTCAGGATATTTCCAACGACCCCGGTCAGGTTATCAACGCCGTAAGCATTAACGGCAACGGGGTCGCAGGGGCTTTGCAATACGTTACACCCCCTGCTTTTTATGCCCAGTTTAACAATATGGCGCAAAGCATTATAGTCAACACCCTTACACAGTCGGGGGCAAACGACGCGGCTTTGGGTGATATAGTTCCCGATAACACGTCGGCAATTCTTGCCGTGCGTGAGGCGGCTACCATGCCCATGCAGATGTTTAAAAACCGCTTTTATCAGTTTGTTGAAGATACCGTTAGGGTATGGGCATCCTTTTGGATTAATATGTACGGCCGCCGCGACCTTAAAATATCCGACCGCAACGGCACCTGGTATTTGCCCTTTAACGGCAAGGATTATGCCGACACCTTGCTGACCGTTAAGGTGGATGTGGGCGCATCTACTATTTGGAGCGAGGCACAAAGCATAAGCATACTCGACAGCTTGTTTGACCGCAAGGTTATTGACGTTGTGCAGTATCTTGAGCGCTTGCCCCGTGGCGTTGTACCCGATATAAGCGGGTTGATTTCCGACCTGCACAAGCCAATGCCCCAAGAGCAAGAGGCACCCTTTGCCCCTATCCCCGAGGAGGTGTTTGCAATATGACGGCAAAAATGCTTTTTGAAAGCGCAATGCTTAATTTGGGTTACCGTCAAACCGATGAAATGCTGACGGCGGCAATTGCCTTTATCAATCAGGTGTGCGCCGATATTGCTGCCCTAACGGGTGCAAAGCATAAACCTATCAGCTCGTTAAGCGAAAAACTGCAAATATCTGACAGCGTGGCCTCTAACGTTGCCCTTTACGGCTTGGCAATGTTTTTGGCGCTGCACCGCGGCGACGGAGACAAAAACCGATTTTACGCCAACCTTTACAATCAAAAGCGCCGCCTGCTCAGCACCTCAACACAGCGTACCGACCTTTTGCCGAAGGGGGAAGATTGATGAAATATCCCTTTCTTGACCCTTCCGTAAAGCGCCGCGTTCACGTGCCTCAGCTAAAGGGTGGAATTAACGCCGCCGACCACCCCTCTTATATAAACGATAATCAGCTTACCGAATGCAGCAACCTTTACTTTGATAGGCATGGGCTGCATACCCGCCCCGGCTATAAATTTGACCAAAAGCTGCCCGTTGAGCCCGACGCGTTTTTTCAAACCGACGGCGTGCTGTGGGTGCTGGAAAAATGGAAGGGAACACCTGAAAACCCCAACCTTTGTGCGGTAACGCAAAAGGATGGCAAATTAAAGCTGTTTAGAGAACTTTATACCAATGCCGAGGATGAAAGCAAGGCACTTAATCTGGCCTTGCATAACAAGCAAAACTGCTTTCTTCGCCTTACGCCTCACGATTACGGCAACGCAGGCATTGGCGTTGATGCAACCCAAATAGCCCTGGCCTCCGAGGGTATAGAGGTGCTGTACGATCAGCCCGTATACATCCCTACCGTTATGATAAACAGCGTTGGCAGCAACAACCCCTCCGATTGCCCCTTAACAGGCAGCTTGTTTGAGGGCTACAATCTGCTTAACGACGGCTTTAAGGTGCTGGCAACTGCCGACGGTAAGGCCATGGCATGGAAGCTGCCCCGTCAGCTTAAGGGCACCGACAACATAACCGTTACCCTTTACGACCCCGTTTTTGGCGAAAGAAAGCACGTTATCCATCTGCCTATGGTTATTGACCGCAGCTACGAGGGCTCTCTTACCCGATATTTGTCAGGTCCGCTTGATGCATCCTATATACCCGACGGAGAAGAAAATCTTGTGACCTATAAGCAGCGTGTGGCATACGACGCCTACAATAACTGCATAGTTTTTGTGGCAATGGATGAAAACGCAGGCGAGACGGAGTTTGGAATGCATATTCCGCCCGTGTCGGTAGAGAGTTACAGCAACTCTTCCTCCAATTTCAGCATAACCGTTTCCTCATTGACGGGCGCGGGTACAGAAAAAATA
>JAZQSG010000173.1:0-7240 GCA_045630025.1 Acutalibacteraceae bacterium | reverse complement strand
CTGTAAAAAACGTCGCTGCCTATTGGTTGGTCCAAGGGAATGTGCAAAATGTGGTTAGCCACGTTTTCGTAGTTGATATCCTCTTTATCAAGGGGCTTGTGGCCAATACCCATGGTGTGGGTCATAAGATTAAAAATCGTCAAATTTTCTTTGTCGGCAGGGCAATCAAGATATTTTGAAACTTTATCGTCAAATGAGATAAGCCCTTTGTCAACGGCAATAAACGCTACCGATGAGGTAGCCACTATTTTTGTAACCGACGCCATATCAAAAAGGGTGTGACGGTCTATGCTTTGGTCGGTGCTGCGGTATAAATCGCACAGAATTTCGTCACCGCGTCCAACCCTAACGGCAACGTTGTGTAAAAAGCCCTCTTCAAAAAGCTTGTCAATATAAGCGTTAAGCTTTTTCATAAAAGCACCACCCTTCACTAATGTGTTCATAATAACACAATGCATAATATTTTCAACCCGAAAAACAAAACAAGATAAGAATTTTTTACCTAAAAACGAACAAAAAAACATCTTGACCCTTTTTGAATTTGGTATATACTGAATTTAAAAGGAGTGTTGAAGATGAATAACCTTTGGTCACCCGAAAAGGCATGGCAATGGTACAACTCTCGCCCTTGGATGCGGGGCTGCAATTTTATGGGCAGCGATTGCGCCAACCGAATTGATCAATGGCAGGCATATGAATTTGAAGAGCGCTTGGCTACTGCCGACGCCGAGCTTAAATTGGCTGCCGAAACCGGATTTAACACCATACGTATAATTGTAGAATACGAGGTTTGGGAAAAAGAGCACGACAGCTTTTTCGACCGCTTTGACCGCTATTTAGACGTAGCTTACAAACACGGCATATCCTCAATGGTGGTGCTTGGCAACGATTGTATGCCCCCAAAAGAGGTCTTTAAGCGCCCCGTTATGGGCAAGCAACATTACGATTGGGGCTATCACGGCGGCCGCAAGGTTTCACAGCACAGCACCTTTTCTACCGTGGGCTATCACCTTATGGATGAGCCCGAGCTGGCCGAGCGCCACTACGAAATGGTGCGCGAGATAGTTGAGCGCTATAAAGCTGACGAGCGCATCTGTATGTGGGACGTTTACAACGAGGTGGGCGGCAGCAACCGTCAAAACGTAACCCTGCCTCATCTTAAGCGCTTTTTTGAAATAGTAAGAGCCATAAACCCCATGCAGCCCTTAACCTGCTGCGTGTGGAGCTTTCCCGACCTGAACGATATTAACGCCATATCCGAGGTGCAGCGTTACGGGCTTGAAAACTCCGATATAATCTCTTACCACAACTATAACAGCTATGAAGAAAACGTGCGCATTATAAAGGCGCTCAAGCAGTTTGGCAGGCCAATAATCAATACCGAGTGGCTGGCTCGTTGCACGCATAATACGGTTCAGCAGATGTTTCCCCTCTTTTATCTTGAAAAAATCGGCTGTATGTGTTGGGGCTTGGTGGCAGGCAAATATCAAACCTACGAGCCCTGGACGGTTATTTGGGATAAATACGATGCCGACCCAACCTTAGATTGGGATTTTACCAAGTGGTTTCACGATCTTTACCGACCCAACCACCGACCCTACGACCCCAAAGAGATTGAGCTAATTAAACGCTTTTGCCAATATGCCGATAACGATTTTAATAAATAACAAAAGCCCATCAGTTTTTGCTGATGGGCTTTTACTTTATTTGTCGCAAAAAACGGTGGCTACCGACCAAGGGGATAGGGTGGGCAGCTTAAGGTAATAATCTTCCCCAACCTTGTTGGCAACAAGCTCTTTTTCGCCGTCATATTGAGAAACAAATCTAAACCTGTCTGTTTTTGGGTTGCGGATAATAATTTCAAGCTCGTTTTGCGGTTCAATGGTGCAGTTGATTACGCTGACCGACATAGTTTTGCCCGTTTCTTTGCAAAGGCGGGGCAAATAAATGTTTTGGGTGGGGCAATCGGGCCTTACCGCAGGGGCGTTGCCGCTTATGTAATCAATTATGTTCAGCAAGCGGTTGCGCTGCGAGGATGGTATAACGCTCTTCCACAAGCCGTAGCCCATAACCGCCCAATTACCGCCCTGCTCGTTGTGCAGAATAACCGAGGTGTATCCGTGAGGGGCGTCAGGCAAGGAATAGGTGGCTTGGGGGAACTTGATTTTATATGTGCCCAAAATTTCTGCATTTTCGGGCACCTTGGTTATGGTGTAATAGTTGGCCAAGCCGCCTGAGAAATAGGGAGCATTAAAGGTATCTCTGCCCACCTTATTCAGATCGTTTTCGGTAAACAACTCGATTGACGACATACCCTCGTCACCCGAAAGAGCTCTTGCCTCAACGCCAAGGTCAATGCCCAACGATTTAAGATACATAACGGTATCGGCGTCGGTGATAACGTTTTGCTTTGTAAGGGCGTAGAGCTCGTCCTGCTGCATTTGGCGTGCGGTGGTGGGGTGAAGCAAAAACACGCCGCTGTTTTCGTTTTCATAGTTAAGTGCAAAGCCGTTGCGCAGCATAAAGTTTGCACACTCGTAGGCCTCTGAATTATAGTTAAAGGCAGTTGCCATGGTGGCACCCTCGGGAAGCTTGCGCAGGTGTGCCTTTTTAGAGGTGGCGTAGGTTATGCCGCCTGCAACCGATGCTTTAGATACTGCGCTCAGCTGCTCGTAATAATCTCTTTGCTCATCAAACAGCTTAAACGCCTTAAGGAAAACGTCGGTATCTTCATTAAGACCCAGCATAGCATAGCTCATACCGGTGGCGCCAACTGCCAAATAGGCGGCGGTTTCAAAGGCGTGACCGCGAGATACTTTTCCAAAAACGGTGTTGGGGGTGCACTCTATTTCGGGGCAACGCTCAACAACGTAATCGGGAAGGCGAGAGTGGTCAAAGCTGATTTGAACCATCTTGTCTAAAAATTCGTTGGGGTTGTGTGCGTGGTATGCGCCACCGCCTGCGCGGTACATGGGGGCGTGGCCCGTGGCCTTGCGCATGGCCTCAAACAAATAGTCGTGGCCGTAGCCCGTGTAGCCGCCGTTGTAGCCGTTTTGCAGGCAAACCACGGTGTCAGCGCAGCCCTCGTGAGCCGCTTTGCTGATAATTTCAGTCAAGCCGCCCATACCCTTGCGCACAAATTTAATCCAATTTTCGCGCACGGCAACATCACCGTGAACAAACTCATTAACCAAATCCTCACGGTTATAGTTATAGCCGTGCATAGCGTTAAATTCGGCCAAGCAATCGGGGCAGAAGCAGCCAAAATCAACGGGCGCGTGATTGCGAGCACGCAAATCGTCGTCAATCCAAATCTCGGCGGGCTTAACCTTTTCAACGTAATATTTTACGTGGTCGGCCAAATAATTTTGAAAAAAACTGTCGTTCCAGCAAAAGCCGTATTCGGCGGTGCAGCCGTTGGCGCCCACCATTTTTTTAACGGGTGAGCCCTCGTAAACAAGGCCCGAGCAATCGCGGGTCATCATATATTGACCGTGGCCCATGGTGTTGCTCAACTGTAACGATACGGTAACGCCCTTTTCACGAAAGCGCTTTGCATATTCGGCAAAGCGGTCAGCGGTTTCGTAATGCACCGACTGCAAAGGATAACCGTAGGCAGTGTTAAGCCAAACGTTAGAAAACGAGTTGGGGTATTTGTCTTTGGTTTCTAACAAAAACTCTATAAGCTCGGGATAGTGGCCGACTCTTTGAATAAGCTTCATAAATTACAGTCTCCTTAACGGTTAGGTTTAAAATAGCCGGGGCTAATTGCTATTATATATTTACAGCTTGCACAAGTGTAAATCAAAAAAGCAAATATACTTTAAATAAAGACAAATTTACTTCTTTTCATCCTTCATTTGAATAAAAATGCCAAGCACAATTATTACAAGACCAAGCACCGACCAGGGGGACGGAATTTCTTTCAGCACAAAATAGGTCCACACAAGGGATAAAAAGGGAGTAATATAAGCAAGGTTAGATATCTTTGCGGTTTTGCCCGAATCCAGCGCCAATGCCCAGGTTACGGTAGCGATTGCCATAACGGCAATGCCGTTCCAGGCAAGCCCTGCCAGCTGCAGCACGTTTACGTTAAAGCCGTCGCCCATGGCAAGGGTAATAGCAAGCCCCAACAAAAAGGTTGCCGTAAAAGATACCATCATAGACAGATATTTGTCATAGCTCCATTTTTGGTTAAGAGCGGTAAAGGCGCCGTAGGATACCGCCGCGCCAACACAAAAAAGCATACCGAAAAGGGTGGTAGAGCTGAAATTAGCCAGCTCGCCGCCCGCAACGGTAATTACACCTAAAAACGACATTGCTATGGCTATGATTTTTCGCGCCGTCAGCTTTTCCTTCAGCAAAATGCAGGCGAAAACAACGCTCATAATGGGCCACAGATAGTTAATTATAAAGGCCTGCGAGGCAGGCATCAAATCGGTACCCAAATATAAAAACACGTAATACAAAAAGGTGCCGGGCAGCCCTATAAGCACCATTGTTACATAGTCCTTAAGGCGATATGCTTTCAGCATTTCAAGCCGCTTGGTAACAAGCGATATTATAAACAGCGCCACCGCCGCAAACAAGGCGCTTATGCACAGCATCTGATAGCTGTTTAAGCTGCCAAGCAGCAACTTTGAAACGGTGGCAAGTGACGACCAAAGCAAAATGGATATGGCCGCATAAAGGTATGTTTTTTTCATAGCAATCCTTTTCACAGCTGGTCGGTAAACAACTTTGCACGGCGGGTTATTTCGGCATAATCACCCTCGGTAATGGCCTTTTTATCGGCAATGGCGGTTGCAACGCCAACCCCTTTTGCACCAACCTTAAAGTAATCGGTCAAATTTTCGGCAGTAACACCGCCCACGGCCAAAAACATTATGTGAGAAAGGGGAAGGGAGAGGGCTTGAAAGTATGATATCTTAACTTCAGAGTTGGGAAACAGTTTTACAAAATCAGCACCGTGGCGGTGAGCGTTGGCCGCTTCGGTGGGTGTAAACGCACCGGGTATAGAAACCATACCAAGCTCACGGGTTTTTTTAATTACCGGCTCGTAGCAATCGGGCGAGATAATAAACTCTGCCCCTGCGTTATAGGCAATTTCAACCTGCTCTGCGGTCATAACGGTGCCTGCACCCACTCTAACCTTGCCTTCAAAGCACTCCTTAAGGGTACGGATGTTGGCGGCGGTGGTTTGGTCGTCAATTTTACCCGTTTGGTCAAAGGTGACCTCTACCAGCTTAATGCCGCCCTTTTCCATTGCGTCAACGGCGTTTACAAGCTGGTCAGAGGTAAATCCCCGCATAATAACCACTATTTTATTTTTTTCAAAATCTTTTATTATTTCTTCTCTGTTGAGCATATTTATTCTCCCAAAATTATTTTAAGCGCATCCTTTAAAGAGCGTTGAGCAGACTTTTCATCCTTGTTGTCAAAAACCAAAAACTTGTCAACGGCACCCTCTTTTTCAAGCTCGTAGGGAGGGTCGTAGTTGATGTTTTTAACGTAATCTTCCCAGTTTTGCAGCTTTAGGGTATCTCTGTCCGAATTGCGCTTTTTAATTCTTTCATAGCAATGCTGTGCGGGCACCGAAATCCAAATCAGCACAAGCTCTGCACCCATATCGTTGGCCCGCCTTTTAAACTCCTTTATGGTGTGTGGGTCGCGCACCTCTTTGCCAAAGGGAGCGTTTAAAAGCACCAGCTTTTCAAACCTAAGGGTGGAAAAGGCAATGTTTAGAATGGTGGAATATTCGGCACTCCGCAAATTGCTTTTGTAAAACTCGCCGTCCATATCCAAGGGCTTGCCTGCAACGGCAAAGGCAGCGCGAATTAAATCGCTTAAATCATCCTTATCAAGATATACCGTCCCGTCTACCGATCGGGCAATCATTTCAGAAACGTAGGTTTTGCCGCAGGCAGGTGGTGCGGCCACCAAAATCAACTTTTTCTTCATACGCGTCACCCTTCATAATATAGCGGAAAGCGCAACAGCTGAGCGGCATTGTCGGATTCGGCAATGCGGCCGTAATATTTTTGCGCCGCCTCATAAAAAGAGCGGTCGCCGTAAATTCTGTAACCAAAGCTCATGCAGTTGCCTATCACAGAGGGGTCAACGCCCACTATTTCAAGATAGGGCCAGGGCTTTTCAAGGTTGGCGTAGGGGCGCAAAAACTCAAAGCATTTTTTATGCCCGTCGGTCAAAAAACCCCAACCGTATTGCTTGGCTATAAGGTGGGCGTAGTAGATACCTCTTAAGGCAAACATAGAATATAAATAAGACCTGGTGCGAGCAAGCTCCATAGGCAAACTGCCGTTATCGTCAATGTGCTGTGCAATGCGCTCTTTCATAGATTTTGCGGTGGCTTTAACCAGGCTGGTGTTGCCCACAAAGGCGGCAAAGGCCATAACCTGCGTGTCGTACCACAGACCGTGGTTATTGTCTTTTTTTGCTTCTGCAATGCCGTTGGGGCTGGTTAAAAGCCAGTGCAAATAATCCTTTGCCCATTGGCGCAAAGCAGGGCTGTCGCAGCCCACGGCCATGGCACTGTCAAACACGTCAACCAAAGCGGTGGTGTCAATAATTCCAAAATCACGGCCGATGCAGATGCCTGCAATTTGTTGAGCAAAATCAAGCGATGGGTTCATACGGGTTTGGGGGTCAACAAACCACCGATTAATGTGCTCTGCCGCCCTGATTTTATATTTTTCATCTTGGGTGTAAAGCCAGGCAACCGCCAAGGTGCTTACCGTTTTGGCCATAACGTTTAAGCGGTTGCGGTCGTAATAATCGTCGTCGGTGGTAACGGGGTTAATTTGCCCGTCCTTTTTAACGTAGGGCAACCCATCCTCGGTGTCGGGGTTTGGCCACCAATAGGGGGCGGCCGAAACAAAATCGTTTTTGGTTGCTCCAAAGCGCAAATGCTTTTTGTTGCTTACGGGGTTAACCTCGGTTAAAAGAGCATCGTCGGCAAGGGCGACAAGAACAGCTCTGTCGCCATCACTTAAAGCGTTTTTCGCTTTTTCAATTCCCTTAAGATCAATAATCAACATAGCGCAACCTCCACGGCAAAAAAAGCATTGCTTTTGATCAATTTTTATTGGGTATATTTGCCACGGGATAAACCTCGTTTGCTTTCTCTTTTTCTTTGAAGTGATTGTAACACAAACGACTTGTTTTTTCAACAAATTATTACATAATAATTTGACCCTTCAGTTTTAAGTTCAGCACAAAC
>JAZQSG010000172.1:0-15257 GCA_045630025.1 Acutalibacteraceae bacterium | reverse complement strand
TTTCTTTTCTTTCTTCTCTGCTTTTTTAGGTGCAGCTTCTCCGTTATTTTCGGTGGGCTGCTGCGCACCCATCATGTTGCCAAAAAGCTGATTTAAAAAAGGAAAAGATTGCGCCCCGCCTGCTTCAAAATCACCGTCTGCCATAAGTGCATCGGGGTCTTGCTCCATCATAGCGGTCATGCTATCCATAAACTGTTCGGTCATAGCGTCAAGCTCTTCTTCAGATATGTTTAAGTTTTTAAGCATATCGGTAACTTGAGGGATTTTTAACTCCCTTGCGCACTTTATGCAAAGACCTTCGGAGGTTGTATTCTCCCCCTCCATTTTTGATATATAAACCATAGCAGGTCTTGTTTTACATCTTGAGCAAATATTCATCATAATACAAATTCCTCAAAAAACATCTTAATATTTAAATTTTAATCGCTTTTCTTCTTCGACTCGAGAAACACCAAAAAATAGTTTATAAACGAAAACACAAGGCAAGCAATGCACAACGAAATGGCTGTAAGGCACAACCAATTCGGCAAGGTATAATTGATTGCATCAGCCAAAATATACATAAGCATCGTTGCATACAAAACAACGGTTGTAAGCTTGCCCCACCAACGAGCGTAAGGCGTTTCGTTGCAATTTTTTACAAAAATAACCGCACCAATTAGTGTTAAAATTTCCTTAGTAAATATAATTGCGGCAACCGAAAACAACATTGGGTATTCACAAGCAAGGCAAAAAACAACCACAAACTGTGTTAATTTATCGGCTATTGGGTCTAAAATCTTGCCCAAATCGGTTATCATATTGAATTTTCTGGCAATATAGCCGTCAACAACGTCGGTAACTCCCGAAAGAAAGACAAGAATCAACGAAATCAAATAATGATTTTCAATACTTTCCTCAAAATACATCCATACTATTATCGGAACAAGAACAATTCTTAACATTGAAAGTATGTTAGGAATTGTAAAAACTTTTTTACAATTCATTGTTTTATCACCATTTAGCTAATTTTTATAAAAGGGTTTATTTGATTTATAAAGTTAAACATATATGTTTTGGATAACATAGTGTAATTAATGCCCAAAAAATTGCCCATCATAAGCACAAGCCCCGACAAAAGCCAAACAACTAAAACAGAGATTGCAACACCTTTTGCAAAGCCGGATACTAAACCGAGAGTTCGGTTTAATCCCGATACGATAGGAATTCGGCAAACAACGGTATGGCAAACCCTTGCCAACACCCTTACCAAGATTATACCCAAAACAAATATAATTACAGTAAAAATTAATCCTACAAAAGAAATTATTGGTTGTTTCAGTTGATTTGATACAGAAGCAGATATTTCTTGAGCACCGCCCGATAAATCAACAGAACTTGCAGTAACGTTATAGGCACTTAAAATATTCGTAACAAAGTTGGGCAATCCGTCAAAAAACTGAGCAACACCTTTTTGGCCCGACTGAATTAAAGATTGCTCAACGCTGTTTTTTATTGAGTTGCTTATAAATTGGTCAAACACCCACTCGGAAACGGCGTTTGCTAGAAAGGATGTAGACAGCACAACGGCCACCCAACCAACCAATTCAACTGTGGTTTTTACAAAACCAGACTTTAAGCCGCGAATGGTAAAAAGAACAACTATTGCAACTATAACAACGTCTAACAATAAAAACACCATTAGTTGCCCCCTATTTTTATTTAAGCGTATCCAACTTCATATCAGAAACAATGGCAAGCTTGTTTTTATAAGGTGCTATAAATACGTATTCATATCCAACGCTAAATTCGTTATCCAAGCTTCCGTCGTGAAGATAGCGTTGCACCTTGCCATTGTAATAGGCGTAAAAATACTTTTTATCCACACAGGCCTTGGAAACAAGTCCGTCAACAGAAAATGTCGAAACCTCTTTTCCCTCTTTGCCAATGATAGATACGGTATAACGTCTTTCATCACCACCGGGATGATGAATAAGCGCAGTATAATCATTATAATCCATATTCACAAGCTGCAGGTTGTAATACTCATAGTTGGTTTCATTGCTACCATCCCATCCGTAGCTTACAACGGAATCGGTACCCGCAAAGGTTATAAACTTGCGGTTTGAGGTTGCGCTAACGTACATTGAGCCCAAAACCTGCTTGTTGAATATTCTTTCACCGTTTGAAAGTCTGAACACGTTAATATTGCTGCAGTAATCTCCATTTTTGCCGGTAACGGTGCACACGGCCATATATTTTCCGTTGTCAGAAAGCTCTATGCAGCTTACGTAACCATCCGGAGAAGACCATCTGAATATGTTTTTAAAATCTTTATCGTAAACGTTTACAAAAGCAGTATAATCTGCGCTTTGTGAAGCAACGGCTACATAACCTTTATCGCAAATATCGGCAGTTAAAATTTCTTCTTTAAGCTGAGTATCTACAATATTAGCATAAAGAGCATCAACACGAAGGCCAAAGCTTCCACGGTCATAAATTAACGTTCTTGCTGCCGAAACGCACATCACAGGAGCGCTGTATCCGTGCTGAATAGAGGTAATCTGCTTACCGTTTGAGCTAAATGCATACATATGAGAATCGGTCATTAAAAAAGCGCTGCCGCCTCTTGTTTGCATATCTCTTACAGAATCACCGCTTACTGCAACCGGCAATCCGCCACCACTACCAAACATAAAAAATCCGTTTTGAGACCACTCAACAATACCAGTTGGGGTTATTATTTGAATTACGATAACAGCAACAATTAACATGCTGATAAAAGACAACGAAATAATTGAATTTCGCTTTTTTCTGTGCTTGCGTGAGGCACCGCCCTTGAGCAACTTAAAGGTGCTTTCACCGTTATCAACCTTGGTTTTGGTTTTTGCTTTGGTTGGTTTTGATTTTTGCTTTGCATTAGGACGTGATTTTTCTTTTTTTGACGGAGCAACGCTCTTTTTCATATCAATCTTTTCGATTTCATCATCCTTGCGCTTAACCTTAACTTTAGGCGCTTTTCTTTTTTCAAAGCTCAAGAGTTTCACCTCCACATTAATAATAAACCTTGTTTAAATACAAACCGTGAGCAGGTGCAGTTTGACCTGCCAATTCTCTATTTTTACTGCTAATTATAGCAGGAATATCTTCGACATTTATTTTGCCGTCAGAAACCTCAACAACAGTTCCGACAATAATTCTAACCATATTATACAAAAAGCCATTGGCAGTAACGGTTAAAATCACCTCTCTACCATTGCGTTCTACCGAGCACTCGGTAACCCTTCTTACGGTATCTTGAACCGAAGAACCGGCCGCACAAAATCCCGCAAAATCATACTCACCAACAAACACATTTGCCGCCGCACACATAAGCGAAGCATCCAAAGTTCCTTTATGATGGTAAGCATATCCTTTTAAAAAAGGATCGCGCAAATGACCGTCGTACATTTTGTAAATATACGTTTTGCCCTTGCAATCATATCGGGCGTGAAAATTCTCTGAAACCTCTTTACAGTTAAGAACCGAAATATCATCAGGCAAGACAGAGTTAAGAGCTAACGGAAACTTATCGGTAGGAATGGCACTGTCGGTATCGGTGTGAAAGCAAAACATATTAGCGTGAACGCCTGCATCGGTTCTGCTGCAGCCCGTTACTGAGCATCGCTCACCGGTAACGTGCTCAAGTGCTGTTTGAACACATTGTTGCACGGTTATTCCGTTAGGTTGAACCTGCCAGCCGTGATAATTGGTGCCATCATAACACAAAGTAAATAACAAACGTCTCATATAAAGCTCCAAATTTTATCTGCAACAACCAAAAAAACAAAGCAAGCGCTGATAACAACAGCAACATAATCCCGTGCATTCATATGCACTTGTTTCATTTTTGTTCTGCCTTTACCGCCGTGATAGCATCTGCACTCCATAGCTTCTGCAAGGTCGTATGCCCTTCTGGTTGCAGATATTATAAGGGGTATCAATATAGGCAGCATTGCCTTTACCTTTTGCATTAAACCGCCCGAGCTGATGCTTGAGCCGCGGGCCTTTTGTGCAGACATAATCTTATCGGTTTCTTCTATCAAAATGGGAATAAAACGTAATGCAATTGAGGTCATCATAGCAAGAATATGCACTGCTTCGCCAAGACCTATAAATCTTAACGGTGACAACAAACGCTCGATAGCATCTGTCAGCTCTGTTGGTGATGTAGTGTAGGTTAACAAAGAGCTTACGATAATCAAAAGACAAATTCTTACTGCAATAAATACCGCTCGTTCAATTCCTTCGGGATACACGGTGAAAATCCACCAACTAAACAGCGGGTCTTTGCCCTTAATATAAAACAAATTAAGAACTGAAGTTAGCAAAATGATAAACCAAATAGATTTAAGCATTTTAAGATAAAGCGTTATCTTAACTTTAGATACAAACGCAAGAGAAATAACAACCAAAGCAATAAACGCCATAGAAATCGGAGATTCTGCGAGAAAAATTGCAACTATATAAGCAATAGCCAAAAGAACCTTAACCCTTGAATCCAACTTATGAATAACAGACCCTGTGGGAAAATACTGGCCAATAGTTATATTTTCAAGCATTATACTGCACCCCCTTTATTCAGGAGTTGCAAAACAGCTTGTTTTGCCTCTTCAACTGTTAAAATATCAGACGGTATATCGGCACCACGTGCTTTTAAGCTATTCATAATATAAGTTATTGCGGGCACGTTAAGACCGATATCAGTTAAGTGTTGACTATGTGAAAATACAGACTTTGTGTCGCCCGACAACTCAACCGAGCCCTTATTCATAACAATTACCTTGTCGGCAATTTTGGCCACATCTTCCATCGAATGCGAAACGAATATAACCGCTGCACCGCTTTGCTTTTGATAGTTGTGAATGCAATCAAGCAGACTGTCGCGGCCTTTGGGGTCAAGACCTGCAGTGGGCTCGTCAAGCACCAAAACCTTGGGTTTCATAGCCAAAACACCTGCAATAGCCGCACGGCGCTTCTCACCGCCCGACAAATCAAAGGGAGACTTATCAAGCAAAGAGGGCCTAAGGCCAACTACGTCGGCTGCCCATTCTACCCTTTGCTTAATTTCTTCTTCATCAAGCTTAAGGTTTTTCGGACCAAAGGCAATATCCTTTGCAACGGTTTCGTCAAACAACTGATACTCGGGATACTGAAAAACCAAGCCAACCTGAAATCTAACGTCGCGAATATTCTTTTGGTTTGACCAAATATCAACGTCGTCAATTATAACCTGGCCCGCAGTGGGTTTAATCAAACCGTTAAGATGCTGAACCAGTGTTGACTTACCCGATCCGGTGTGACCTATCAAAGCATAAGTAGTATTCAGTTCAATATCAATATTAATATCTGTGATTGCCTGTTTGACAAAGGGCGTACCTTGGCCATAAATATAGGTCAATCCTTTAGTTGAAATGAAAGACAACTTACTTCCTCCAATTAATTATAAGCCGAGTACTTTTAATATAGCTTCTGAGCACTCGTTTTCAAACAAAATTCCGTCAGGAATATCTATTCCCGCCTTTTTAAGCTCATGGGCAAGTTCTGTAGGTTGAGGCACGTCAAGACCGATTTTTTTAATTTCATCCACCTTGGCAAAAACCTCTCTCGGCGAGCCGTCAAGAACAATCTGACCTTCATCCATAACAGCAACTCTGTCAGCTACAGCCGCCTCATCCATATAATGAGTTATAAGCACGATAGTCATACCAAGTTCTTTGTTGAGTTTTGATATCGTATCTATTACTTCTTTTCTTCCTCTGGGGTCAAGCATAGCAGTTGGCTCGTCCAAAACCAAACATTCAGGATTCATTGCCAACATACCTGCTATTGCAACGCGCTGTTTTTGACCGCCTGAAAGCTTATGAGTATCGTGACCTCTGTATTCATACATACCAACCGATTCAAGCGCCCAATCTACCCTTTTTCTAATTTCATGCGGTTCAACGCCAAGGTTTTCGGGGCCAAAAGCAACGTCCTCTTCAACAATGGTTGATACAAGCTGATTGTCAGGGTTTTGAAACACCAAGCCAACCGCACGTCTTATATCAAGCTCCTTTGCGTCATCGCAGGTATCGATACCGTTAACAAAAACAGCACCCTCAGTTGGACGATTTAAACCGTTGAGCAGCTTTGCCATAGTAGATTTGCCGCAACCGTTATGACCAAGCACAGCGGTAAAAGAACCGCGCTCTATCGAAAAGGTTAATCGGCTGATTACCTTTTCCGGCATCTCTCCTTCTTCGGCGGGATATGAAAAGGTAACGTTATTAAGTTCAATAATATTATTCAATGTTATCCCTTCATTCGCACATCCAAACAGCGGTGTTGCCACAAGGCAAAACCATATTGCTGGATGTTACAGGTAATCCAATTTCGTCGCATTCAACCTTACCGCCGTGTTTTGACGAAATAACAGTTGTAACCAAGTATTTCATAACAGACGGTGAAAGGCCAGTGGTATAAGAATTAAGCAAGAAAAATATAGGTTGGTCGCTTAAAAGCTGATTGCAAAGCTCCAACAATTCATATATTTGCTCTTCAAGACGCCAAACCTCACCGTTGGGCCCACGACCGTAAGACGGAGGATCCATAACTATGCCGTCATACTTATTGCCGCGTCTGATTTCGCGTTTAACAAACTTAACGCAATCATCAACAAGCCATCTGATAGGTTTATCGGCTAGTCCACTTGTGACGGCGTTATCTTTGGCCCAAGCAACCATACCTTTAGAGGCGTCAACATGGGTTACGTGAGCCCCTGCAGCTGCACAAGCAAGGGTTGCGGCGCCGGTATAGCCAAAGAGGTTTAAAACCTTTATTTCTTTATTTGAACTCTTTTTTGACTCAATGATTTTGCTCATTAAATCCCAGTTTACTGCTTGTTCGGGAAACAAGCCCGTGTGCTTAAAACCCATTGGTTTCAAATTAAAGGTTAGACCGTGATATTTAATGCTCCAAACATCGGGAACGTTTTTATATCTATCCCAATATCCGCCGCCACTGTTTGAGCGAATATATCGGGCGTGAGCATCGCGCCAAAGAGGATGCTTCTTTTCGGTTTTCCAAATAATTTGCGGGTCAGGTCTTATAAGTATTATATTGCCCCATCTTTCAAGTTTTTCACCTGCAGAGGAGTCAATAAGCTCATAATCTAAAAAATCATTTACTGCTCTCAAAACAGCCCATCCTTTAATTTAATCAAGCAACGATTGTTGCGCGTTAATAGTATTGTCTGCAAAAGGAATGTTTAAATGGTCGTATGCCAGCTTGGTAACACAACGTCCGCGAGGTGTGCGAGTTAAAAATCCAATTTGCATAAGATACGGCTCGTAAACGTCTTCAATAGTAATGGATTCTTCACCGATTGCCGCCGCAAGAGTTTCAAGGCCAACAGGGCCGCCACCGTATACGTTGATTATGGTAGAAAGCATTCTGCGGTCAAAATCATCAAGGCCAAGCTCGTCAATCTCAAATCTGTTAAGAGCGGTGCGTGCAACCTCTTCACTGATGTTACCATCAAACATAACCTGGGATACGTCTCTAACTCTTTTAAGCAAACGATTGGCGATACGGGGTGTACCTCTTGAACGAGACGCAATCTCCAGCGCTCCCTCACGATCAATTTCTACGTTTAACAAACCTGCAGAACGCTCAACGATATCGGCCAACTGTTCGGGAGTATAAAGCTCTAATCGAAGCAAAACGCCAAAGCGATCGCGCAACGGTGCTGCAAGCTGACCCGAACGGGTGGTAGCACCAACAAGCGTAAATTTGGGTATATCAAGACGAATAGACCTGGCAGAAGGACCTTTGCCGATAATAAAATCGATTGCAAAATCCTCCATAGCGGGATATAAAATCTCTTCTACTGCACGGGATATGCGGTGAATTTCGTCAATAAACAAAACGTCGCCTTGTGCAAGGTTACTCAACAAAGCAGCTAAATCCTTTGGGCTTTCAATGGCGGGGCCCGAGGTTACGCGCAGGTTTACGCCCATCTCGTTTGCAATAATGCCTGCCAAAGTTGTTTTACCCAAACCGGGAGGGCCGTAAAGCAAAACGTGGTCAAGGCATTCGCTGCGCAATTTTGCAGCTTGAATGTAAATAGACAAATTCTCTTTTGCTTTGTCTTGACCTATATATTCACTTAGGGTTTTAGGTCTTAACGAAAATTCAACATCACCGTCGGTGCCGCTATATTCAGGTGACATTATTCTGTTTTCAAAATCAAAATCATTGTTATCCATAGTCAGACACCGCCTTTAGTTAAAATTTTGAGAGAGCTCTTAACCCCTCTTTAATAAGCTGTTCTACCGACAAGCTGCTGTCGAGCTTGCCAACTGCAACAGATGCTTCGGATTGAGTAAAACCGAGAGAAACCAAAGCCGCAACTGCATCAGCAGTATTAGCGTTGCCCGTTGCGCTTACAGCGGCCTCAACCTCGGGGCCAACTTCAGCAGCAACTGATGCAACCTTATCTTTAAGTTCAAGCACCAAGCGCTGAGCAAGCTTAGCACCTACACCTGAAGCGCGGGTAATACTTTTTGAATCGCCGCCAGCAATATAAAGGCACAGCTTATCAGGGGTAAACTCTGAAAGAATAGACATAGCAACCTTTGGTCCAACACCCGATACCGAGGTGATAAGCTTAAACATATCAAGCTCTTCAGCCGTGCTGAAACCAAACAAATCAACAGCATCCTCGCGCACGTTGAGGTGTGTCAACAAAAATGCGTTTTGGTTCACGGGTGGCAAGCTTTGCAGAGTGTTAAGGGATACGCTGCACTTGTAGCCAACACCGCCGCACTCTATAACCGCCGTAGAAAGGTCGGTATATACTAATTTTCCGGATAATGAATAGATCATTTGAATCTTCCTTTATCAATTAAACTCATAACTGAACCGTGTGTGTGTGCGTGACAAATTGCTGCAGCAAGAGCATCAGCAACGTCGTCTGGCGATGGGGCCTTTTCCAGGCCAAGCAACATTCTCGTCATTTCAATAACCTGGCGTTTTTCGGCCTTTCCATACCCGGTAACCGACTGCTTTATTTGCAGCGGAGTATATTCATAAACGGGAATGCCTGCCTTTTGTGCCGCAAGAAGAATACATCCCCTTGCTTCGGCAACTGCAATGGCAGTAGTTGTATTGGTGTTAAAAAACAATTTTTCAATAGAAAGTGCATCGGGTTTATAAGCAGAAATAATTTTTGATACGCCCTCATAAACCATTTCAAGTCTAGTAGGCAAATCCATCTTTGCAGGGGTTGTAACCGCTCTGTAATCTATAGTTTTAAAGCGGTTTCCCACATATTCAATTACACCGCATCCGACGATTGCATAGCCGGGGTCAATGCCCAAAACAACCATAAAAATCCGCCTTTTTATAAAATTGCACAATACGCTCACTATATCTAATTGATTATAGCACATTAACACAATTTTATCAACACTTTATTAACCATGATTTTCATATTTTGGGCATAAAACAACAAAAGCGCCTTGCGGCGCTTTTGTCATAAAATATTTTCAAGCGAGTTACTCAAAAAATGTTTGAGCTTCTCGGATTGAGGTCGATTCAGCACATCATCAGGTGTGCCGTATTCTTCAATAACACCGTCGGCCATAAAAATGATTTTATCTGAAACATTTTTGGCAAACTCCATCTCATGTGTAACAACAATCATGGTGGTGTCTTTATCTTTTAGGCCTTTGATAACCCTTAAAACCTCGCCCGTTAATTCGGGGTCAAGAGCAGACGTGGGCTCGTCAAAGCACAGGACGTCGGGATTGGGCGCCAAAGCCCTGGCAATAGCAACTCGTTGCTGCTGACCACCTGATAGCTGACAGGGATAATGGTCTATTCTGTCGGTAAGGCCAACTCTATCAATAATTTTGCGTGACTGTTGCTCTATCTCTTCGGGTGTACCCTTTTTAAGCAAGGCAGGCGCCAATGTTACGTTTTTCAAAACGTCGTATTGAGGGAACAAATTAAATTGCTGAAAAACAAGTCCGAAATGCAACCTGTTTTGGCGTATTTCCTCATCGGAATACCTTTTTACGGATGCATCGAAAATCAATTTGTCATTAACTGTTATTTTTCCCTCTTGAGGCGTCTCCAAAAAGTTCAAGCATCTTAACAAGGTAGTTTTACCGCTTCCCGAGGAGCCGATAATCGAAACTACCTCGCCACGTTCAACCGAAAAACTTATGCCGCGTAAAACCGTGGTATTATCAAAGCTTTTTACAATATTATCAACTTGTAATATCGGCATAGTTTTCTCCTATCCTTTGTAATAATCCAGCTTTTTCTCAATATAGCCAAACAGCAACGTAAGTACACCGTTGAACAATAAGAAAAATACGCCGGTATAAAATAGCGGCCAAATCAATCCGTCTGAGCTTGCATAGGTATCTGCCTTCATAAGAATTTCAGACACGGCAATTACTCTTGCCAACGAGGTATCTTTAACAAGAGTAATAATCTCGTTAGACATTGGCGGCACTATTCTTTTAACAACCTGCATTAAAATAATTTTAAAGAAAATTTGTGACTTTGTCATTCCGAGCACTTGACCAGCTTCGTATTGACCTTTGGGTATTGATTCTATTCCTCCACGAAAAATCTCTGAGAAATAGCAGGCATAATTTATAACAAACGCGATAACAGCAGCCAACATTCTGTTGCGCATAGGTATGTCAAAAACCATACCCGGCACATACATTACAACAAAAAGCTGGAGCATCAGGGGAGTTCCCCTGATGATCCAGATAAATGTTCTTGTCAGCGCGCGAAAAGGCGCAAACTTTGCCATTGAACCAAAGGTAATAATAAGTCCAAGCGGTAGTGCAAACAACAGGGTCAAACCAAACAGCTTACAATTTTCTAAAAAACCAAGCAGTAACGTTTGTGTCACCTGCAAAAAAGACATATTAATTAACCTTTCTTAACAACCATAACCTGCTTGTTATTCATATAAGGGATAGAGATGCTCATATTTTCTGCACGTTCTTCGGTAATAGTCATACCGTTCCAGATGCAGTCGATGTTCTTTGCCTTAAGCTCAACCTCTTTAGAGTTCCAGTCGATTTCCTGGAATTTTACCTTAATGCCAAGCTCAGCACATACTGCCTCGGCAAACTCGGTTTCAAAGCCGATAAGCTTATTGTTGTCATCATAGTAATTCATAGGAGCAAAAATGGTAATACCAACAATGATTTCGCCCTTATTTTTGATGTATTCCCAATCGGAATCAGTTTCAGACTGCTTAAACTCATCAAAAGAATCGGTTGCAGTAATGAGATCTTCAAGCTTATATTTCTTTGCAATTTCTTCAAGCTTGCCGTTATCTTTAAGGGTTTTGATTGCCTTGTTGAACATAGCGGTAGCATCGGAGCCCTTGCGGAATGCAATACCGTAGCTTTCTTTGCTGTAACCGTCGCCGGAAACAACCAAATCAGCAAAGTCGGTGCCTTCGCCAATCAAGCCGATAGATGCAACGTAGTCAACAACAGCTGCGTCGGCAGTGCCTGCAGAAACTTCCATCAATGCTTTGGTCTGCTTATCAACTGCTACATACTCGTAATCTTTAAATTCATCAGACATAGCAACAGTTTCACCTGCAGAGCCCTTTTCAGCAACAACAATCTTTTTATCGTTGCCGCAAGATGCAAATGAGAAAAGCATAACAAGTGCAAGAATTAAAGCAATAATCTTTTTCATAAAAAATCACCTTCCAAATTTATTGATTTAATTATACATCTTCACATTAGCGTTGTAAAGTGTTAATTAGTTAAATAGCTAAAGTTTGTATATTTTGCACATCATTACACGAATAAACAAAACGCTATGCACAAATCGTGCATAGCGTTTTGAATCAGCCAATAATTTCTCTAATAATTTGTTCAGCCACTTTAACGTCTGCCTTACCGCGAGACGCCTTCATAATATAGCCGTACATTACGTTTATTGCCTTATCTTTGCCGTTTTTAATATCTTCAACGGCTTTGGGATTAGCGTCAACAGCTTCTTGGCAAAAGGTACGCAGTTGGTCGTCCGAAAGGCCAACGGTATCTTCAGGTTTAATATACTCCCCTACAGAATTTCCGGTTTCAAGCATTTTTTGCAAGGTATTGTGTGCAAGATTAGCTTTGATTTTGCCCTCGTCTAACAGTTTTACCAATTCGGCAAGCTGCTTTGAGGTAACCTTTACGTTAAAATCATACTTATCATCTTCTGTATCAAAAGAAGAGAAAATGGTTTGAACAATAAGGTTAGCTGTATTTTTTGCACTTGCACCGCAAGACAATGCTTCTTCAAAATATTCGGTAACGTTTCTATATTTGCAAAGATAGAGTGCATTTGCTTCAGAAATGCCCAACTCGGCAACATAGCGCTCCTTTTTAACATCGGGCAATTCGGGCAAGGATGCACGAATTTGCTCTACTTTTTCAGGTGAAACGTAAAAGCGAAGAATATCGGGCTCAGGGAAATAACGATAATCGTCAGAATTCTCTTTTTCGCGCATAGGATAGATCATATCTCGGTCGGCATCATAGCGCATGGTCATTTGAACAACCTTTTCACCCGATTCAATAAGATCCTCTTGGCGCTCAATCTCGCAGGTAATTGCACGCTCAATGTTGCTGAATGAGTTTACGTTTTTGGTTTCTGTTCTGGTGCCAAGGGGTTCACCGGGTCGAGCAATAGAAACGTTAAGGTCGCAACGCATTCTGCCCTCTTGCATCTTACAGGTTGAAACGCCAACGTAGCGCATTATCTGCTGAAGCTTTTCAGCGTATTCACGGGCTTCTTGAGGAGTAGAAATATCAGGTTCTGAAACAATCTCGATAAGAGGCACGCCACCACGGTTGTAATCGATATAGGTTTGACCGCTTTCGTGAACAAGCTTACCTGCATCCTCTTCAATATGAATACGGGTTATGCCAATCTTTTTACCGCTGTCGAGCTGAATATATCCGTGCTCACAGATAGGTTCATCATATTGCGAAATCTGATATGCTTTGGGCAAATCGGGATAAACGTAATTCTTTCTATCCATATGAGAATTGTTGTTAATTTTGCAGTTAACAGCCAATCCTGCACGCACAGCAAACTCTACAACCTGGCGGTTAAGAATAGGCAACGTGCCCGGCTGACCCGTACAAACGGGGCAGCAATGGGTGTTGGGGGCTCCACCGAATTCGGTGGTACAGCCGCAGAAAATCTTGGTTTTGGTAGCAAGCTCAATATGAGTCTCAATACCGCAGGTCATAATAAATCCGCTCACAGCTGCACACCTCCCTCGTATTCGGTTACAGAGCAATCGGCATTTTGCTGATAATAGTAAGCCGCATTGAGTATAACCTCTTCTTTAAACTTGCCGCCGATAATTTGCATACCGATAGGCAGACCTGATTTATCGGTGCCGCAAGGCACAGAAATAGCAGGCACACCGGTAATGTTGATAGGAACTGTGCAAATATCTGACAAATACATATCAACGGGGCTGGCGCCTTTAAAGTTAAGAGGAAATGCGGTGTTGGGTACGGTGGGAGAAATCAGCACGTCGCAATTTTTGAACACCACTTCAAAATCAGCGGTAATCTGACTTCTAAGCAAGCAAGCTTTTTTATAATAAGCGTCAAAATAACCGCTTGAAAGCACGTATGTGCCAAGCATAATGCGACGCTTAACCTCGCTGCCAAAGCCGGCGTTGCGGGTTTTAAGAATCATATCGTTAATATCTTCGTACTTTTCGGCACGATAGCCATAGCGAATACCGTCATAACGACCAAGATTAGATGATGCCTCAGCACAAGCAATAATGTAATATACAGGCAAAGATTGCTTAAGTGCGGGAATTGAAATGTCTACAATCTCTGCGCCTTCAGATTCATAGAATTTAATGGCCTTTTCGATGGATTCGCGAATTTCGCTATTTACGCCGTCAAAAAATTCACGCGCAACACCGATTTTAAGGCCTTTAACGTCTTTACCTATGGACTGTGCCATTGATTTACTATCGGTGGCAACACTGGTTTGATCGTGAGGATCAACACCGCGAATTGCATCAAAAACAACGGCAGTATCCATAACACCGTTAGCCATAACACCAATCTGATCAAGAGAGGAGCCGTAAGCAATAAGGCCATATCTTGAAACGGCGCCGTAGGTGGGCTTTAATCCAACAACGCCGCAAAATGAAGCAGGCTGCCTTACTGAGCCACCGGTATCAGAGCCAAGTGCATAAGCAGCAAGATTGCCGCAAACGGCGCTTGCTCCGCCGCCCGATGAACCACCGGTAACGTGGCCAACGTTGCGAGGATTAAGAGGAGCACCATAGCAGCTGGTTTCTGAGGTGCTGCCCATTGCAAACTCATCCATATTGGTTTTACCAAGCATAACGGCGCCCTTTGAGCTTAATTTATCCCAAACGGTAGCGTTATAGTAAGGTCTAAAACCCTCTAAAATTTTGGAGCAGCAGGTTGTTAATTGACCGTCACTGCAAATATTATCTTTAAGGGTCATAGGTATGCCGCAAAGCAGGTCTGCATTGCCACTTGCTATTGCAGCATCTGCCTTTTGCGCATCTTTTAAAGCATCTTCAAAGGTAGTGTGAACGTATGCATTTAACAATCCGTTATCTCTTTGAATTGCATCGATATACATTTGGGTTAATTCAACCGAAGAAAACTCTTTTTTTGCAAGTTTATCGTGCAAGGGTGCAATAATATCTCTCATTGTACACACCTCTTTACTGCGAAAAATCCGTCTTTTCCCTCAACGTTAGATAAAATCTTATCATTATCGAGAGATTCAACAACAGCATCTTCGCGCATTTCCTCTGCCTCAACCGAGTAGGTGCTGACGGAACGAATTTCATCAGTTCCACCGTCAACAGACTCGTTGATAGTATCGGCAAAAGCTATAATAGAATCCATCTCGCCTATCAATTTATCAAGCTCTTTATCAGTAAATGAGAGCTTTGCCAAATCGGCAAGGCGCAGCAAATCAGATTTAGTTACTGACATAAAAATCCTCCATTACTGTCTTATACGAATATGAACCTCACGAAGCTGCTGCTCGGTTACTTGGTTGGGAGCGCCACACATAAGGTCTTGAGCTGTACCACTCATGGGGAACGCGATAACCTCGCGAATATTCTCTTCGTTTCTGAGAAGCATAATCATTCGGTCAACGCCGGGTGCCATACCTGCATGAGGAGGTGCACCATA
>JAZQSG010000171.1:0-4235 GCA_045630025.1 Acutalibacteraceae bacterium | reverse complement strand
TGCAGAATACGATGCATTGGTTGGCGACCCATGGATAATGATTGGCTTTATGGTGCTTACCGTCGTGCTTGGTTTTGCTATTTGCTCCTTTGGTCTTAAAAACGGAGTAGAGAAGATAAACAAAATAATGATGCTTGCACTGCTTGCAATTATCGTATTTTTGGCTGCTAGAACGGTAACCTTACCCGGCGCAGCAGAGGGCTTAAAATATTATCTCGTTCCCGACTTTGAGCGTATGGCAGAGTATGGCGTAAGCGAGGTGGTGTTTGCAGCACTTGGTCAGGCCTTCTTTACCTTGTCTATAGGAATGGGCAGTATGGCTATTTTTGGTACCTATATCAGCAAAGACAGACGCCTTTTAGGTGAATCGGTGTCTATTGCCACCCTTGATACTGCGGTTGCATTTATAGCAGGCCTTATTATTATTCCTTCTTGCTTTGCTTTTAATATAGATCCCGCAGGCGGTCCTGATCTTATATTCAAAACCTTGCCAAACGTCTTTAACTCAATGGCAGGCGGCAGAATTTGGGGCTCATTATTCTTCCTATTTATCGTATTTGCTGCTATGTCAACCGTTACAGCAGTATTCGAAAATATAATTTCCTTTGGCATGGAAAAATGGGGCTGGAGCCGCAAAAAGTCTTGTGCAATAAATATAGTTGCTATAATTCTTTTATCGTTGCCCTGCACCCTCGGATATAACTTGCTTTCATCTGTTAAACCGTTGGGCGCCAATTCATCTATACTTGACTTGGAAGATTTCATTATATCCAACAACATCTTACCCTTGGGCTCTTTGGCTTACGTGTTGTTCTGCACCCTTAAACGCAATGGCTGGGGCTGGAACAATTTTGTTGCTGAAGCCAACACCGGTAAGGGTATGCGCGTTGGCAAGTGGCTAAGAGTTCATTGTTCTTTTATTATCCCCGTATTACTTGTTGTTTTGTGGGTATGGGGTTGGCTTGCTAAATTCGGTGTTGTAAAATAAATTAAATGGTGTTGATAACTTATCAACACCATTTTTTTATTTGTATATTTTATAAATTTCTTCGGTGGCAAGTCTTGTTTTGGCAACCACGTCTCCACAGTTTTTAGGGAAACAATAGTAAAGCGTTTTCATATCACCAATGCATATTACGTCACCGATTTCATACCAAAAATAATCCGAGTATAAGCTGTATGAAGCGGTTGGCTTGTGCTTATAATTTAGTTTGCCGTTGCATCCGGTAAGGGTGAATCCGTCTTTAGTGTGGGTTAGGTGACCCTCGCCAACCATATAAATTGCCTTGTGGTCTACAAGTATACCTATATCAACGTCGCAATCAAGCTGATATTTTCCATCTTCAATTTCTTTTTTAACGCATTGTCTTTCCCATTCGTACCAGTCGGGAATATGGCTAAAACGAGTTTTATCATCGGTTGAGTTAAGATATCCGTATACGTCAAGCTCGTATTCTTTACCGCAATTGTTGCATATTAGAGTAGTGCCTTTACCAATGGTCGTGCCTTCGCACTCACAATTTGCACAGCGGTATAAAATTCTGTTTAACCCGTCTGCGCGAAAGGGTTCGTCAATTTTTATCTTGTTTTCTTGTTGCCAGCGGAAATTGTCAAAGCTGAACTCATCATTCAGTTTGGTATCGATTTCTTCGGCAGACATGCTTTTAAGCTCTTCTGTGCTAAATAAGCATTTAACCTTTGCAGATACCTTAACGTTACGAATTTGCAACCCGTTGTACAGCGGGTCTCTTGAAAAGGCCCCCTGTGTAATTATGGTTACAACGGGTATATTTAGTTTTTTAAGCAACACGCCTAATCGCTTTGGAAGGGGAGTGGCTCGCCCATCAAAAGAATAGCTTGCTTCGGGATACATTAGAACGTTGCAATTTTTCTTTTTAAGCGCATAGTTTATTTTGCTTATTAGTGACAGGTCGGTAACAAATTTGTTTGTTGGAATGCAACCGATAAGGCGCATAAGCCAGCTTTTGCCTACAAATCCATCCGAGGTGCAAACTATGGATATGGGTTTTGGATAAAAAATCTTATATGCTATTTTAAGGTCGATAAAGCTTGAGTGGTTCATCAAAATAAGACAAGGGGATTTGCCAACTAAATCCATTCGTTCGGTTGTGTATGTAAACTTTGCTTTGTGTAAATCCAAAACAGATAATACTCTTATTAATGTTCTAAAAAATATATTCGGCTTGAGGGGGCGGAAAGTCTTGGGCTTTGGCAGGTTTATAACTTTGTCATAATCCAATGGCTTTGTTTTTATTTTCATTTAATCACATCCTCAATTCCATAGTAACACAAAGGGAATTTTAAATCAATAAAAAAGCGCACGGCACTTTGATTTTGTGCTGTGCGCTTTTGGCTTTTTAGTTTGATTCACGCTCAATTTTTTCTCTTTTAAGAACGTTTAACATTTGCGGATAAAGTTGTGATGACATACCGCCGTCAACCATAATTTCGGCGCCGGTAATGTTTTTAGACTCGTCTGAGCCAAGGAACCATGCTGCGTTGGCAATATCTTCAAAATCAGAGATATCACCAATGGGGGTCAGCTCGCCGTTAACAATCTGCTTGTTGCCCATTTTAACCCAACGCTCTGTTTTGATAGTACCGGGTAATACTACGTTGCTTCTAATACCGTAGGGGCCAAGGTCGATTGCCAAGCCCTTAGACATTGAGTTGATGCCACCTTTTGATGCGCAGTATGCCGTGCGGTTTGGAATAGCGCGGTATGCAGTGTTAGAACTGATAAACACAATTGCACCTTTGTGCTCTTCCTTCATTCTTAAAGCTGCCTGACGAACGATAGTAAAGTTCCAAACAAGGTTGGTTTCAAAAACCTCTTGGAATTCATCAACAGGCACTGTCCAGATATCTTGACCCGCGGCAGGGTCTTTAGGATTAAAGCCCATGTTTGCAGCGTTAAGCACAACGGTTTGCACAAATCTTCCGGTGCAGTCTATATCGTTAAATATATCAATTATCTGTTGCTCGTTACGAATGTTGCATTCATATCCCTTTGCAAAAATGCCGTAATCATCAGCGAGCTTTTTAGCTGATTCTTCAGCTTCACCGCCTCTGCGGCTAGTGATAAAAACGTCCCAACCCTCTTTTGCAAAACGCTCTGCAATTGCATATCCGGTGCCATACTGAGCTCCTGTAATAAAAACTGCTTTTTTCATAGTAAACTCCTAGCGTATTTGTAGTGTTGTTGAATTATACTCTGTCGAAAACTCTAACGTAGTCAACAATAAATTCGTCGGGCAACTTTGCATCGTACAATTCAGGTACGGGCTTTCCGCCCCAAACGTTAGCGCCACCTTCAGCGCCTGCATCTTCAACTTCGTTTGCAAAGCAGCGATGGTAACCGTGGCATTCGGTGGATACAAGTATAAATTGTTCAACCTTTGAAACAGCTACGTCCGGTGCCATTTGTCTTAAAACTTCTTTGCCGTCGAAGTAGAAGATATATCCTTCCTCGCTCCAATCAACGGCATAGGTGTGCCAACCGTCTTCAGTTTCAACGTAGGGCACTTTAACGTGACCGGGCCAAACAGATTCTGCACCGTAGCCGCCGTAACCAACACCGCCTATGATAACGCCGTCGGTGTGCTGACGATAGTTTTCCATAATGTCGCACTCAACGCCGCATTGTGCGGGGTCGGGATGGGTGCCAATACCGGGTGCCTGAAGCCAAAATGCTGCATGCCACCCCGTATATTTAGGCAGTTTGCATCTGATTTCGTAATAGCCAAATTTGTGCATAAATTTGGCTTCGGTTTTTTTGCCAAAGGGCCAAAATCCGGTTCTGCCTTCATCTCTGGGGAGGTCGAAGGTTAATCCGCCAGTTTGAAGGTGGGCGGATTTAAACACGCCGTCTTCATATAACAAAGGAATGTGCAAGCAGCTATCCTCAACAGATACCTTATCGGTAAAAGAGGGGGAAAGCTTGCCCCAAAAATATTTTCTAAACCCCCACTTGCTTTGATCAAGCTCGGTGCCTTCAAATTCATCGGACCAAACAAGATTCCAATTTCCTTCGGGCAAATAGCTGGGCACTTGGCCTTTAACGGCATATTTCTGCATAAGTTATTCTCCAATCAAAAATAGAATTCTGTTTTAGCAGGTCTAATATCGGTCAATGCACCGGTATAATGTCTTAAGGTGTGAGTTTGATAAGGGTGTTTTAAGCATTCTTCTTCATTGATTTCAATACCAAGACC
>JAZQSG010000170.1:0-1012 GCA_045630025.1 Acutalibacteraceae bacterium | reverse complement strand
AAGCATATGCTGTTGACCTGCCTGGGCTGCTGCAGAGGCAAGCTGTAAAGAGGTTGACAGGGTTACCGCACGAACGAAGTGCGGATTGTCAATTTCAGTGGGCTTAATTTCGTCATCGCGCCAATTCAACTGGGCACACAGCACGTCAATGCCGGGCAAATTGAAATATTTATAAAAGGGCATTGTGGCGGCTGCTCTGGTTAACTGGCTGTTTATGGTTTCTTCCATCATAAGGTGGCCGCTAAACCAAAGGTTGTTGTTGTCGCACCATTCTCTGATTTTTGTAAAATAGGCCCTTTCCATTAAGTCCTGCAAAAGGGTGCGATATTGCCAACGAACAACACCGTAATTGTCCTCGTCGCAGTAAAGCTTGTAAACGTTTTCTTTTAAACTATAACCGAATCGGTGAAAAAAGGCGTTTTCTATGCAATCAGAATAGGGAAGATATTCGCCCGAATAGCTTGGCTCGTCTACCCAAATAGAAAGCACGGTTTTGCCAAAATGCTCTTTAAATCTGTTCCATATTCCGTAGCTTTTTTCAATATAATGCTCAATGGCTTTTTCATCAAAAACGTTCAAAAAGGTTTGAGAGTTAAAGCGCCCGTAATTAATGCCGTCCTTTGCTATTAAAAGCTCTTCACCCTTTTCAAATGGGGAGGTTTGTGCAACCAAAAAATCCAGGGCGTCCTCTTCATCCAAGTTGGGTATGGCTTCCGGCATATAAAGCGCCTGCAAATATACCTTCATGCCACATTGCTTGGCGGTGTTCAATACCAGCTCTATTTTAGACATAAAGCCCTCACCCGGATAGTCAGACCTTAAACCTATATAAGTTCGTGCAATGAAAGCGTATATACCCTTGCTGTGCATTTCTTTAATTTGAAACACAAGGTCATCGTCTTCAAGCTTGTCGTTAAGCATCCAAAACGCAGTACCGCCAAAAATGCTGTTTTCTTTCATTGTGCATTAACCTCCGTGAAGATAATGATTGTTGTTTGTCGAAACGCTTGAA
>JAZQSG010000169.1:0-3460 GCA_045630025.1 Acutalibacteraceae bacterium | reverse complement strand
TCATCAGGGCGTTGCCGCCGTTGCAGCCATGACCGAGTATTGCTCGGTGGAGGACTTGCTTAAGGCCGCCGACCAAAAGGGTGAAAAGCCCTTTATCATCATTTGCGACGGCATTGAGGACCCTCACAATTTGGGTGCTATCATTCGTACCGCTGAGTGCTGCGGTGCTCACGGCGTGGTTATCTCTAAAAACCGTTGCTGCGGTGTTAACTTTGCCGTTTCAAAGGCCGCTTGCGGCGCTACCGAATATATGCCCGTTGCCCGTGTGAGCAACATATCTGCCGCCATCGACCAGCTTAAAGAGGCAGGCGTGTGGGTTTATGCCGCCGATATGGACGGCACCGACTACCGCAAACAGGATTTTTCGGGTGCCGCTGCTTTGGTGGTTGGCTCGGAAGGCAACGGTGTAAGCCGCCTTGTTAAAGAAAAGTGCGATATAACCGTATCGTTGCCTATGAAGGGGCACATCACCTCTTTGAACGCATCGGTGGCCGCCGGTGTGCTTATGTATGCTATTTCTGCCGACAGATAATTCAGTATAGGAGTGTTTATTTTGAAAAACTCAAACGGCTTGGATTTTAATTTTGATAACTCCCCTATTCAGTCAACGCCCCCTGCACGCCCCGTTGACAGAACCTCTTCACGCCCTGCAGTTCAAACTACCCTTCCCCCGTCTGCTACTCAAAGCCACACCCCTGCTAAAAAGCCGGGCGGTTTTCTTACGGCCGACGACGTGCGCAATTTGGGCGTAGAGCCCAAAGCCCCTGCACCGGTTGAAGAAAAGCCCCCCGTAAAAGCAGAAAGTGCGCCTGCAGTTAAAGCAGAGGTTAAGCCGGCCCCTGCCGTTAAAGAAGCCGACTCAAGCGAATATTCGTCAGCCGCTTTGGAAATAATGCGCAGAATGCAAAGCGCAGAAGCTGCCAAGCCCGCTGCTGCACCTCGCGTTACATCAGAGCCCAGCGATATGGGCGCATTCTTAACCCGCAAGCAGCAAGCAAGCGAGCCGGCGGCACCCGTTGCACCCGTTGCACCAGCGGCACCCGTTGCACCTGCGGCACCCGTCACCCAATCGGCTCCCGTTAAAGATATAAGCGGCGTTGCTCAAAAGCGCCGTGAGATTTTAGAATCCTTCCACCTTGATACCGATGCCGTTGCCGCCGGTTTTGAAAGCATGGAAGAAGAAAACGCCGACCTTTCGGGAACAAGCGTATTCACCCCCGTTACAGAGGGTGAGCAAACCGAAGGCACCATTATGTTTGAGCGCCCCACCTCTGCTATCAATCAAGAGGTAGACGGCGGCGCAACCGTTGTTATTCCCAACGAATTTGTGCAAAACATTGCAGAGGACGAGTTTGATCAAGAGGAAGACGAGGTAATAGACGAGTACAACTCTATTGAAGACGCTCAATCTATTGTCGAAGAGCTTAGCCGCCGCAAGCGCAAGCTTGGCAGACGCTTTTTCGCCACCTCGATTATTGCTGCCCTGCTTATAGTTATTGCTTTTTCAGAAAGCATCTTCCCCTTCGGTCACCTTTCATACTTTGTTGCCGTGGGTTGCTTGGTGCTTTTGGCCGCACTTATTAACGCCACCACCTTCCAATCAATCGGCTCGCTTTTTGGACTGAAGCCCGATATTGACCTTGCCCCCTCTTTGGCTATGATTGCATCGGCCATTCAGCTTGCCGTTGTTGGATTTTTAGGCAGCAAGGGCATCACCGCATCGGCCATTATTGCCGCCGCGGCAGTTGTATCCTTGGCGGTAAATACCCTTAACAAGCGCATTACCGTAAGCCGCACCCTTGCCAATTTTGAGCTTATAGCCAATGAAGAGCATAAGCAGGCAGGCGCCTTTATTGCTCCCCCTGCATCTGCCTCTGTTGTTGACCCCAAAAAGGCGGGCGAGACCCTTATCTTGGGTCGCCGCACCACCATTGATATGAAGCACTTTATTGCCCACTCCCTCTCGCCCGACGTTTACGAAAGCGTTAGCGGTAAGCTGGGCCTGGTTGTTGTAACCGCATCGGTTATCGCTTGTGCCGTAACCGTTGTTATGGGCGGAACCCTTGCCGCCGCAGTATCATCCTTTGCCGCCGTTTGCTGTGCAGGCGCTCAGATTGCCTCTGCCTATCCTTCGGCCGTGCTGTTGGCTCGCACCTGCAAAAAGCTGCGCTCAAACAACGTTATGCTGAGCGGACTTTTTGCCGCCAAGGAAATAAGCGAGGCAAACGTTGTTACCCTTGATTCTGACGAAATATTTAACGATGAATGCGTAAGCTTGTTTAAATTCCGCACCTTTGGCGACGTGGCACCCGACCTGGCCTTTATGACGGCAGCCGCCCTTACCACCGAGGGTCACAGTCCTTTGGCCGGTATGTTTAACCAAATTGCCGCCACCACCGGCGCAGGTATGCTTGCCGCCGACTCGGTTATTTACGAAAATTCAATGGGCCTTACCGGCTGGGTTAACGAGAAAAAGACTTTGCTTGGCAACCGTATGATTATGGAGTCTCACTCTATCCCCGTTCCTTCAATGGACGTTGACCGCAGAATTTTGCAAAGCGGTAAGTTCCCCCTTTATCTTGCCATTGACGATAAAATTGCTGCTATGTTTATTATCGGTTACGAGCCCAACCGCAGAATGCTTCACCGTCTGCGCCGACTTATAAACACCGGTGTAACCTTGCTTGTTCGCACCGTTGATCCCAACGTTACCGCCGACCTTATCTGCTCTGCCTATGGCTTGCCCACCGGCTCGGTTGAGGTTATGTCAAGCGATGCGTCAAGGGTTTACTGCGATATTATGAGCCCCACCGAAAACGAGCCCGCCATTATGTGCGCCAAAAACGCCGAAGGATTTGTAGACGCCTACATATCCTCTATCAGCTTAAACAAGAGCGCAAAGGCCGCATCTGTAACCGCTATTGTTTTGACCTGCCTGGTGCTTGCTTTGTGCATTGGAATGGCAGCCATCGGCTTTTCGGCATCGGTTAACGTGTTTACCCTGCTGGGCTCATATCTGATTGTAACCGTTATAACCGGAATTGCAGGACTGATTTGCAGTTAAAAGCAAATGTTTTTACATAATTTGCTAAATTTGTATTGACATTTACAGTGTTTGACATTATAATTGGTTTATCACGATTTAAAAGGAGCTTTTTATGAAATCCACCGGTATTGTTAGAAAAATGGACCGCCTTGGCAGAATTGTAATTCCCAAAGAATTACGCCGCGTTATGAAAATTGAAGAAGATGTTGACGCTATGGAAATTTTCACCGAGGGCAACACCGTTATTCTTAAAAAGTACGAGCCCTCTTGCCTGTTTTGCAACGAAACCGATTTTAATATGGTTTCTTACAAAGGTCACAGCGTTTGCCGCAAGTGCATAGCCGAGCTTGAAAAATCATCAGCCGAATAATTAATTTGATATAAACAAAAGCCCCCGCCATTCACGAGGAATGG
>JAZQSG010000168.1:0-2941 GCA_045630025.1 Acutalibacteraceae bacterium | reverse complement strand
CTCTTGAGCGTTGTCTCTTACACTTCGCCCATTTTGAGAAGCGTGCAGAAAGAGTAGATGACTATTATCTGCTTCACATCAAATTCAACCACGATGATGAACCGGAGATGGTTATTCGAGTTCTTTCGTTTGGGCCGATGGTAGAGGTTTTAGAGTCGGAAAGCTTCAAAAAACTAATAATAGCCAAGCTAAAAAGCCAAAAAAGCTGTGAACTTATATGAGTTCGCAGCTTTTTTTCCGTGATAAAGGAAAAATTTGGAGGTACAATGTAGACACAAAAGGCGCTAACAGCAATCCATCAAGCATGAGACTTTTAATCTCTGAAGCTAACGGAGAATTCCGGTATAAGCGCCTTGACAATATCGACGATGTGTTGATATCCCTTTTGTATTGGACTTAAGGAATGCCTTGCACAGACTCGGTGGTTAAAGGCACGTACAGCAAACCTTGTAGGCTGAAGTAAGTATAACTTTGATTGCTAAAAAACCGTGCCTTGATATTCTGTTAACAATGGTCAACTATTTATACCGTTGACGATTCGATTGCAGAACAATAAAAGACTCTTACAGCAACTATACATAGAATACCGAATAATTTCGATTATCGGGGGTAGTGGACCGAAAGGTTAAAAGAAGAGTCTTGAATTAAAAGATGCAAGCAGCAACGTATCCGAAATTCTTTGTCAGGTAAGTTTTGACTCGCCGCATCTTGAAAAGGTGCTAACAGCAGACTTAAGTGCTGAATAGGCTAGGAGAAATCTAAACCTTATCAAAAAATGCACCTTGATTACATTAAAGACACCTACAGCAAGAAATTGGTACGATCGTTCTGACTACCTCTTAATTGAGTGTGGACAATGAGATTTTACGGGTTCAATTCCCGGTGGTGTCTTGAAACCGGAAACAACTTACTGTTCCTAACGGCAATTGTAGCCTACTAAGGTTAATAGTAAGTGTTTTATAAAGACGCATTCAGCAATACATGAACAGCATTCGTCTCACCGGGAGACATCTGGTTCATAGCCAGACAACTTGCAAGGTTCGAATCCTTGTATGCCGTAAAATAGCGTCTTGTCTAAAAGACACCTGCAGCAATATCATCCACAGCATTTGGCCTAAGGCAGGCGCCTACTTTCGGGGTAGGAGTTGCGCGAGGTTCGATTCCTCGTATGCAGTGAAAAAGGTGTCTTGTAAAAGAGAGTGGTTACAATGAAAACTTATCGAAGTTCATTGCTCAAGGTTGATATCTTGAAATCCAACCACACTCTTCGCATCCCCAAAGACACCTACAGCAACCTTTACCTAATTTTACATTTTTGAATGACGATTACTAAAAGGGGTGTCTTGTTTTTAAAGAAAGATACGAACAGCAACACTTAAAGTCCCACAGAAATGTGGATCTGCATACGCAGGTTGGTATAATGCTTAACAGCGTTGTAATCGTATCTTGCAAAAGGTGCTTACAGCAGATTCCCTGCTCCGAGGCGAAACACCTCATATAATAAAACTATGCTCGGGCGCAACCCGACGAAGCACCTTGTATATATGACCTGTAGCTCAGCGGCCGAGTGGGGACCTAGAAATCCCCGTGACGGTGGGTTCGACTCCCACCCGGGTCTATACTAAAGGCACGAACAGCAAATTAATCTTTGACGATTAGCTTTCTTGAAAAAAGCAGGGTACTGAAAATACCCATCATCGGGATATATACCCGAATCACTTGTGCCTTGATTATTTTACCTATTTATGTGAAAAGGAGTGAGTTTCATGTTACAATATTTGAAACAAGAATCAAACAAAACATTCACCGAAAATGGTGCTGCAACTCTAAAAACAACTCAGTCTGATTGTTTGGATCTGTTTGCAACCATCGGTGCTATTCGCCGCGAAAGTGACGAAGAAATCATCGCTCGTTTTATGCGAGCTTTTACAGAAGATAAGGACATTGCCATGAAGCTTCTGTTTTTCGCTCGTGATATCAGGGGCGGTCTTGGTGAGCGTAAGGTGTTTAGAGTTTGTCTGAAATGGCTTAGCTATAACGCACCTGAAGTTGTCCGTAAAAACCTTTCGTACATATCTGAGTATGGTCGTTTTGACGACTTGCTTGTATTGTTCGATACCCCGGTTGAAAAGGATATGCTCGACCTTATCCGCGACCAGCTTGGCAATGATATTGAGGCTATGAACAATAATAAGGAAGTATCCCTATTAGGTAAATGGTTGCCATCAGTTAATGCATCCAATGCTAATACTATAAAAGCAGCAAAGAAAATTGCGCGCTTCCTTGCAATGGATGATAAGGGATATCGCAAAATGCTAACAAAGCTTCGTGCACATATCCGTATCATCGAGAATAATCTTCGTGAGAAGGATTATACCTTTGATTACGAAAAGCAGCCGTCCAAGGCAATGTTTAAGTATCGTGGTGCCTTTGCACGTAACGATGCCGAACGTTACAATACTTTCTTAAACAGGGTGTCATCCGGTGAAGCCAAGTTAAATGCATCCACACTCGCCCCCTACGAGATTGTGGAGCCTTGCCTTAACGAATATTGGTCTCGTCTCCCATTTATGAAGAGTTTGACAGAGGAAGAAAAAAAGAGCCTCAATGCTACTTGGGAAGCACTGCCTGACTTTGGCAGCGAGGCAAATGCGCTTGCAATCATCGATACTTCCGGTTCAATGTATTGCGATGCCAAGCCGCTTCCTGCCGCAGTAGCCTTGTCCCTTGGCATTTACTTTGCGGAACACAATACCGGTGCGTTTAAAAACCACTTTATCGAGTTCTCACGCGAGCCTGAGCTTATTGAAATTAAGGGTGAAACCTTTGCGGATAAGCTTCAGTACATTTGCTCTTTTAATAAAGTTGCAGATACAAATATTGAAGCGGTCTTTGACCTCGTATTGAGTGCGGCTGTCAATAATAATCTGCCTCAAGCGGA
>JAZQSG010000167.1:0-5446 GCA_045630025.1 Acutalibacteraceae bacterium | reverse complement strand
CTTTGAGTTTGAAGGCAACTGGCACCGAAACGTTATAACCCGCGTTGCCGACGGTAAGGGGGATATTACCGACAAGGGTAAAGAATGGCAGCTAACCGTCTACGACCCCGATTTTGAGGTACCCTCTCAATATTTCGGCGGCCTTATTTATCAAATTTTCCCCGACCGATTCAACAACTCGGGGTTGCCTAAAAGGGGTGTACCGGCCGACCGCTATATGGTTGAGGATTGGTATTCTCAGCCCGCTTGGCGGCAAAACAACGGGGCGGCATCCCTTTGTAACGATTATTACGGCGGTGACCTGCAGGGCATTATACAAAAGCTGCCTTATATAGCAGGGCTAGGGGTTACTATTATCTACCTTAACCCTATTTTCGAGGCCCACTCAAACCATCGCTACAACACGGCCGATTATATGCGCATAGACCCCTCGCTCGGCACCGAGCAGGATTTTGTGCAATTATGTGCCGAGGCAAAAAAACTGGGCATTGCCGTTGTTCTTGACGGCGTGTTTTCCCACACGGGTGACGATAGCCGCTATTTTAACAAATACCGCCGCTATGAAGAGGACGGAGCGTATAATTCTCAAAATTCAAAGTGGTCAAGCTGGTTCAAATTTGACCGATGGCCCGATAAATGCAGCTGCTGGTGGGGCGTGCCCTCTTTGCCCGAAACGGTTGAAGAGGATGAATCCTTTACCGAGTTTATATGCGGCGAAAACGGGGTACTGCGCCATTGGCTGCGCCTTGGTGCATCGGGATGGCGGCTTGATGTGGCCGACGAGCTGCCCGACAGCTTTCTTAACAGGGTAAGGCAAGCAGTTAAAGCCGAAAAGCCCGACGCCTTGCTTTTGGGCGAGGTGTGGGAGGATGCCTCCAACAAAATCAGCTATGGTGGACGCCGTCGTTTTTTGTTGGGCAAACAGCTTGATTCGGTTATGAACTATCCCTTTAGAAACGCCATAATCGATTTTTTAAAGGTGGGGGATGCCCTTGCCCTTAAAGAGGTTGTAGAAAGCATTGTTTGCAACTATCCGCCTCCTGCCCTTAACGCTATGATGAATCACATCGGCACCCACGATACCGAGCGTATTTTGTCGGTGCTGGGCGGTGCTCCTCTGGGGCTTAGCCGAGAGGGTCAGTCTTACGTGCGGCTTAATGAAGCGCAGCTGCAGCAAGGCAAAAAGCTGCTGCGTCTTGCTGCGGTGCTGCAATACACCTTGCCCGGCATACCCTCACTTTATTACGGTGACGAGGCGGGCACACAGGGGCTTCGAGACCCCTTTAACCGTATGGCGTACCCTTGGCAAAAAGAAGATAACGAGCTGATTTGCTTTTATGAAAATTTAGGAAAAATCAGAAAAGAAAAGGCCTTTGCAGGAGGCAGCTACGCCACCCTTTGTGCCGCTGACGGACTTTTTGCCTTTGTGCGCGAAAAGGATGACAGCAGGGTGCTTGTTGCGGTAAACGCCGCCGCCACCTCAAAAGAGCTTGAGGCCTTTGGCCGCAGCTTTACCCTTGAGGGCAAGGGCTGGCTTGTTGAAAAAATTTAAAAAACAAAGAATAATGCAGGTCTCATCTGTAAAAACTATCTTTGAGCCAATGATAGCGCAAAAATCCGCAAGATTATTTTCGCTATCCCAAAAAGGAGTTGAAACAGATGCTTGACAAAACCGCATTGGTGCTTACTATTATCGGCGCTCTTAACTGGGGCAGTATCGGCCTTTTCAGGTTCGATTTGGTTGCGTGGCTTTTCGGCGGTCAAACGGCCATTTTAAGCCGTATTGTTTACACACTTGTAGCCCTTGCAGGAGTATGGTGCATATCGCTGCTCTTCCGTGACAGAAACGAGACAGTGGATACAATGGATGATAATCGCTAAAGCAAAAAACAAGGTTCAAGCTTGGCTTGAACCTTGTTTTTTTTACTGTTATTTCAAAATAAAATCGTCGTTAAAAGAGGTTGATGCATCCTCTGCAGTGGGGGAAGAGGCGGTGGCTTTGGATTTTTTGCTTCTGGTTGCAAGCAAAACAATCAATACCACGGTTACCGCAACAAAGGCGGCGGCCAACGGAATTATAACAATCAGTCCGTATTGACCAAAGGCAGAGTCTCTAACCTCAATAACGGGCTTTGTGGTTTGCTGGGTGGTTTGGCTGTTGCCCGAGGGCAAGCTGCCCATATATCTTTGCAGGGTGCCCTCCTGCGCGTCGTAGCAGTAAAGAGCGGTCTCGCCCTTGCCGTTGCACAGATAAAGCAGATAAAAATCGCTGAACGCGCTGTTTTGCCATCCGTCGTAGTGGCCTTCGCCTATGGTTACGTCGGTGGGCTCAAAGCCCTGGGGCGCACGCAGGGTTGACGGCATGGGCATCAAAAAGTAATTTTGCCCCAAAACGGTTATGGGCTGATAAAGATAATAAGAAATGTCGGTGCTGTTATAGATGTAAAAGGCGGTGTTACCCTGGGGGTCTTTAAGATAAAGCATGGTAACGTTTTCTTGCTCGTTAATAATAGACATTACCTCTTTATCGCCAAGCTTGGTAACCGACGCGGCAAAGCCCTGAGGAATGATTGAGGGAGAAAGCTGCTCAACAACCTCCATAGCAACGCCTTCAATATAAATAACGTCGCTTTCGGGTTCAGAGCTTACGGGCGGCTGTGAGGGGGGGTCAGATACCGTGCCGCCGTCAGCAGCTGCTCTTACAATGGTTATGGTATAGGTGCGGGTGCTGCCGTTTTGGGCGGTTACCGTTACCTTTCGGGTGTTGTTGCCCACTGCAAGGTTAGAGCTGCCCGTCACCTTGGTGGTGGCGGTGCTGTCTTCAACCGTGGGGGTAAGCAGCATGGTGGTGGTAGAGTTTGGAACCTTTACGGTATAGTTAAGCACGCTTTTTGAAAAGGCGGGTGAAAGGGTGCCGCTTGAAAGCTTAAGGGATTTAAGGTAGTTGTTGCTTGAAAGGGGCTTGGCCTCTTGCACCGATATTTTGGCGGTGCCGCTGGCGTTGGATATGCTACCAAAATCAACGTCGCTTATTTCGGTGGTTTTAAAGGTAAAGCTTGAAGAGCCCTCGGCCTTGGCCTTAAAGGTAATTACAAACTTAAACTCGCTAACACCGTTGCCGGTTGAATCCCATTGAGAAAGCACCAGCTTACCGCTTGCGCCGTTTACACCGCTGCCCGAAACAAACTCAACTATGTTAGAGCTGTAATCCAAGGTGCCCTCAACGCTGCCCATTTTGGTGGCAGAGGATACTCGTACCGTCAGGGTGAACTGGTCACCCGGCTTAACGGTGGTGGTGCTTGTTGACAAAGCGGCGTTGGCGGTTGCTGCCGAGGCAGAAAAGATGCAAACGCTTGCTAAAATTGTAATTGTTATAATAAATGCAATAATTCTTTTCATAAGCTCACCCCTTATTGTTCAATGGTGTAGGTGCCTA
The DNA here is from genome assembly GCA_045630025.1 of Acutalibacteraceae bacterium. GTDB lineage: Bacteria > Bacillota > Clostridia > Oscillospirales > Acutalibacteraceae > RGIG2206. Next base: position 2,010 of record JAZQSG010000167.1, on the reverse strand, counting down.
AAATGTGCCTTTGACCCATAAAGAGGTCAACGGTAGAAATCTTGCCGTCTTTGTTAATGTCGGCGGCCTCAAGTCGGGCGTCCGTAAGGGTATAGGTACCTAAAATGTGCCTTTGACCCATAAACAGGTCAACGGTGGTAATTTTGCCGTCACCGTTAACGTCGCCGTAAATAACCGCATCATAGCTCAGATATTCAGAGCCGTCGGTTTTATAGATTATAATTTTATCGCCCGAGCAAATATGTCCCTCAGCGCGAGATACGCCCTGGGCGTCTCTTACCTCAACCGAGCCGTTAGTTACGCCCAAATCGGCAATAAAATCGGCAACGGCCGTTTCGGGTGCAATGCCCGTTATATAGGTGCCCACGGTGTATTTGCTGCCTGCAATAACGGGGTCGGGAACAGAGGGGTTGGGATTGGGCTCGGTGGGCTGGCGTCGGCTAATCATTATGTTGTATACCCGTTTAGTGCCCGATTGGGCGGTAACGATTACGTTTACCGAGTTGTGGCCGTAATTGAGGGGTATGGTGCCCGTGCCTGCCACAGATGCGGCAACGTCGGCGGTGGTTGCCTTAATAACCACGTTTTCAACGTCGCTTTCAACAACCAGCTCGTAGTTATAGGTGTAGGCAGAGAAGGCGGGGGAAAGGGTGTGCGCTTCAACCGACAAGCTTGATAACAGATAGTTGTTGGCACCGCTGCCCGTGGGCTTGGGGCAGTTGCTTTCGGGCATATTGCGATAAACGGGAATTTTAAACACAAGGGCGCTGTTAACCATATCCTGGGTAACGGCCTTTTTAAGGGTAGACGCCTCGCTGTATGCCGCCTGAATGTTGGTCATATATTGGTGGTTGTAATAACCGCCCTTGGCAATAAGGTCAAACTTTTGCAGATAAAGTGTATCCTGTCCAACGCTAATATAGCCCTCGGCAAGAAATTGCGCGCCGCCCAAAATTGATTTATATGGGGTGCTCCAGCCCTGCTTTTGGGCGTAAATGGCGCCGTTGGTAACGTTAGATACGCTTCCGCTTGTATAGGCGTTAATGTTGAAAAAGTTATAATAACCTGCATAGCCCGAAACGTCGCCTCTGGACAAAGCCGAGCCGTTAACGCCTTGCTCTTGACGGCAGCGGCTGGCCAAGTGGTAAGCGCTGACGCCCGATGCCTTTGCCGCGGCAATAAAGGCGTCGGCATAGGTGGCAAACTCATCAAACTGAGCGGGATAGGCCCCTTCCATAAAGGTGCCCTTTAAAATGCTGTTAACGTTTTCAACCGTTTCGTTTTGAGAGTAAGAAAGACTTAAAAAGGCGTAAATATAGGTTTCGGTCAAATAGTTGCGGGGGTCCATACAATATTCAACCAGCTCTTCAGATGCCTGCACCCAGTTTGAACCGTCAAATACCACGTGGGTGTTGGTGTCGGGGTTATAGGCGCCCTGCTGATAAGAAAAATAAGCGTCGGGGTAGCTTGAAATCTTTTGCACAAGTGAGCGCCTGAGCTGACTTTCTGCCTTTACCGAAGCGTTCCAATCAAGGTTGGGGTCAAAGGCCTCAAAAACCCAGTTGGGATGAGCGGCGTGCAAATTGCGCAAGCCCTCTTTATAGCTTTCGGGGAAATTTTGGTCAATAAGGTATTGCTCAAAATCCATATCGGGGGTGTATTCGGGCACAACCTCGTCAATGCGTATGTATTGGGCTGAGGCGTAGCCCTCTTTGCCGTTATAGCTTACCTTGTACCAACCGCTGTGGGTGGTGCTGTCAAGAATTATAACGGTTGCGCCAATGGGAATGGTGCCTATTTTGGTGCCGTTGGGCGCATCACGCATGGTAAGGGGGTCGTCTTTGGTGATAATGGTGCCCGTCACCACGGTTTCTGTATTTGTGGCAAAAGCCGATGAGGCAGAGGGCACCGCAAAAACTGCAATGGCAACAACCAAGCTTATTAAAACCGACAGGGCTTTGTTAAGTGCAACCACTCTGCACACATCCTTTCTTTTGAAATTCTTACAAA
>JAZQSG010000166.1:0-7537 GCA_045630025.1 Acutalibacteraceae bacterium | reverse complement strand
TGTATGACAAGCTTGTCTTCCTAACCCCGCTTGGCCTCCGACTTTTTCATAATAAAATCGTGAGCACTTGCCGCCTTTGCCGCCTCAACAATTTGGCTGTGGGTGGCGTCGGGGCGGGCGTAGGCAATGTTTTCGGCCACGGTGCCCATAAAAATGTAGGTTTCTTGGGATACCATTGCCACGAGACCCCTAAGGTCTTTCATAGCAATATCCCGTATATCTACGCCGTCGATAAGCACCTGGCCCTCGTCAACGTCGTAAAGTCGGCTGATAATATTAAGCAGGGTGGATTTGCCCGCGCCCGAACGGCCGACAATACCCAGCATCTCGCCCGATTTTACGCTGAAGGAAACGTCAGTCAGCACGGGATTGCCCTTGTCGTAAGCAAAGCAAACCTTTTTAAGCTCTATATCCCCTCTTATGTTGCCCAAAGCCACGGGGTGCTCGCTTTCAACCACGTCGGGTTGGGCGTCGATTATTTCAAATATTCGCTGGGCGCTGTTCATACAGTTAACCCATTGGCGCATAAACATCGAGATGGTGTCGATAGGGCCCGACAGCATTCCTACGTAGCCGGTAAAGGTGATAAGCAGGGCGTAATCCATACCCGATGTGTGGGTAAGAATCATGCAAGCGCCTAAGGCAAAAACCACCATATTGGCCAATTCTCTGGCGATGGCAAAAATTGCGGTTATGCGGCTTTCGGTATCAACAATAGCTACCTCGGCATCACGCACGAAGCGGTTGTAAGAATCAAAACGCTTGTTTTCATCATCCTGCCTGCCGAAGGCGCGCACCACTCTGGCACCCACTATGTTATCGTTTACACCCGAGTTGAGCTTGCGAGCCGCACGGTGACGGCGGCCGTAGGCCATCCACAAACGAGGCATAATGAAATAAGATATAATTGACGAAATGGGAAGCAGCACAATGGCGGCGGCTGCCAATAAGGGATTTAAGCTAAACATTATAATTGCCGCCACGATAACCGTTATAAGATCTACCATCAGCGCGGGCAGGTTATCGATAAACATACCCGTTACCTGATCGGCATCGTCAAGCACGCGAGACATAAGCGTGCCCGTTTCTCGCGATTGGTAAAAGCTGATAGACAGGCGGCTCATTGCCTCGAAAACTTTATTTTTTATATCTCGCAAAACCTTGGGAATGAATTTTGCCACGATAACGCTGTGAAGAAGGGTGAAAAGCAGATTAAACAGCTTTATGGCAAGCATTGCAAGCACCGTTAAAAGCAATGCGCCTGCCGCCGCCTCAATTTGTGAGGTGCCTATATTTTTTTCAAGCACCTGACCGTAAAGAACGTTACCGCTTAAATAGGGTGAAGCAAGCCCCACAAGGGCAGTAGCCACAAAGCAAAACAAAACTGCCGCAACGCTTACCGAATAGGGCTTGAAAAAGCCAATCAGCCGTGAAAACTGACCCCATCGGCTTTTAAAACCGGCCCCCTTGCCCTTTGCCGCGGCAAAAGGAGGACGACCCATAGGAGGGCCACCCATTGGGCCGCCGTGACCCATTGGGCCGCCGCGACCCATACCGCGAGGGCCGTGACCCTCGGGAGAAGATTGCTCGTCGTCAAGCTTGGTTACAAAGCGGGCAAGGTGCCGCAATTCGGCGGCGCGGCTTTCGCTTGTTACGGCAAGCAGACGGTGCTGCCCGTCAATTTCGGCTATTAAAGAGACGCAAGCCACCTGGGCTTCAACGAAAAGCGACTTTACATCTGCAAGAGAGTAGGATTGCAACAAAGCGTCTTTTTCGGGAGGCGTGGGCTTTTTGTCGGTCAAATCTACACGGGCGCTCGGTTCGGGCGCCGTAAATATATGCAGTTTATCGTCGGTGAGCACCACGTAGCCCCTGCGGTATTGCAACTGCTTATCCATATCGGTGGGGCAAACCGCCTTTACCTGATTCGGCTCTATTCCCCACGCTGTAAAAAATTCGGAAAACGGAATTTTTTCAGGTTGCTTTTCGTCAGCACAACAGAAGTTTGGGGATTTTTCCACAGTTGTTCACCGTCCTTTTGCAAAATTTAGAAATAATTATCTATGATAATTATACCACCCCAAAAAATATATGTCAATGAACTTTGAATTCTTTAAAATTTTTTGTTGCAAATATACAAAATCCGTGGTATAATGTGTAATACTTGTTAATCTTTAGCTTCATATGTGACTTTTTTATGTGCATAAAGTAGAGGGTTTTCAAAATTTCTTTTGGAGGATACACACAAATGCGTAAAATTCTTTGCACCCTGTTGTCACTGCTGATGATAGTCTCTATGACTGTTGTTTCTGCCTCTGCAGCAGAAACAACTTGCCTTCGCGGTGACGTTGATCTTAACGGAAAACTTTCTCCCGTTGATCTTCTTTCTTTGCAGTTATACCTTTTGAACGACTCTTGTCTTGTAGGTAACGGTGAGCAAACCGCCGACGTTGACGGTGACGCCTACCTTACCAGTTCAGACGCTCTGTCACTTTATCAATATATTTTGGGTATTAAGACCAACCCCGAAACCTTCGTCCCCCGCGTTTGGTCTGCTGTTCCCATGACCAGCACTACTATGGCAAACAACGGCATTATCGGCGGCGAGGGTTGCCAGGTGCCTCAGTTCATCACCTTCAGCGAAACCGATGCTAACGTTGCCTTTATGGGCACCGACGTTGGCGGTATGTACAAGTCTACCGACGGCGGCGTTACCTGGAAGCAGTCTTCTGTTGGTTTGGCATCACCCGGTGCAGCCTGCCTCAGAACCGACCCCAAAAATGGTAACCGCATCCTCGTTTCAGGCGTAAGCTCAGGCAAGAACAAAAACAACGGCGTTTACCTTTCTACCAACGGTGGCGAATCCTTCACCGCTGTTCTTACCAACTTTGAAGGTCTTGGCTACACCAACACCGGTGGTCAGAACGACCGCCGCAGCTCTATCGCATTTGACCCCTCAAGCTATGATGCAGCCAAGGGCTATTGCACCACTGCATACTTCTTGTACTGCGACAACTACCCCGGCAGTGACCCCGTTGACGGCACTACCGGTGTGCTTTATAAGTCTACCGACGGCGGCGTCACCTGGACCGAAATGGCAAAAAGCGCTGACTACAGAAAGGGTCACGTCCACGTTCATCCCACCAGCGGCTATGTTTACATCGCTGCTGTAGGCGGTTTCTACCTTTCTACCAATGGTGGCTCATCCTTCTCAAGAAAGGTACAGGGCAACTTTACCGGTATGGATGTAATTTCTACCCAGCCCAACAATGTTTACCTTTGTGGCTCTATGACAAGCGGCTCTTTCTGGAATCAGACCACCACTACCGGCGTGTTCCTTTCTACCGATAGTGGCAGCAGCTTCTCTACCTTGAACAGCAATACCGGTGCTTCATACCCCGTAAGAATCGAAGTCAGCCCCGTTGACCCCAACTATATGGTTTTTGACAACGATATGATGACCAATGAAGGCAGCTACACCAATGCTCCTTATTATTCACACGACGGCGGCGTCACCTGGACCAAGTCCACCAAGAACAACACCAACTCTGTTGTTCCCAACAACTGCCGTTGGGGTGTATACGCATGGAGCCCCGCTGACAAGAACATCTGCTTGTCCTTCGGCGGCGACTGGATCACCCGTTCAACCGACGGTGCAAAGACCTTTAAGTGGTCTAACAGCGGCTACAACGGTGCTGCTGTAACCGATATTTCCTGCAACGTTAACGACCCCTCTTTGATGGCATCCACCAACCAGGACTATAAGGGCTTCTATTCTACCGACTACGGCAAGACCTGGAAGTACGTTAAGTGCTGGGGCACTCAGGGTTGGGGCGGCTACGCTTATGGTTCTTACGCTGTAACCAAGGATATCCTTGTTGGCCTTGTTGCTACCGGTTGGTATGAAGACAGAATCATCCACGTTTCTAACGACGGTGGCCAAACCGCTACCAACACCGGTATTGTTGTTAACGGCTCTTACAAATGCGTAACCGGTATGAAGGGCGACAACAACATCGTATTTGCCAACAACTACCGCTCAACCGACCAAGGTAAAACCTGGACCGAAATGACCGGCTGCATTGCAGTGTTCGGCGGTGACGAAAAGACCATTTACGGTGTTCAGTCAGACAAGACAACCATTGTTAAGTCAACCGATAAAGGTGTAACCTGGACTGCAATCACAACATACAGTTCAAGCATTACCGATATGACGTACGATCCCATAGGCAACCGCTTGATTCTTGTTCAGGGCTCTCAGGTTTACGGTATAAACTGCTCTACCGGTGCCGCCACCAAGCTTTTTGACGGCAGCACTAAAGACTCTTACGGCAGTTATACCACCATGCGCTGCGTTGAGGTTGACCCCACCAACAGCAACGTTATCTTTGTTGGTAACGCTAAGCAGTCATATGCAAGTGACCTTGGTATGTTTATGACCACCGACGGTGGTAAGACCTGGGTTAATATGACCTCTACCGCAGGTAATATGCTCAACGGTGATCAGGGCGGCCGTGAGGTTACTGTTTCTTGCATCAACCCCGCTACCCGCCAAGTATTTGCAGCCGGCTCTTGCCGCGGCATTTACAAGATGGCTATTGACCAATAATTTACGGCCTATAATTTTGCCCTGCGTCTGAAAAGGCGCAGGGCTTTTTTGTTGAAAAAAGCAGCCCCTTGTGCTATAATGACTAAGCTATAATGGTTATGGTTAGTCGAAACAAACTTGTTTCGACACAAAATCTTTGATTTTGCAGCAAATTTTCTTTGAAAATTTGTCCATATCCATTGCAATGAATGTTGTGCAAAATTAAATCATAGAATTTAAATTTGCTATATCCACTTAAAAAGTGGCTTGTCGAAGCGCTTTCAAGCGTTTCGACAAACAACAATCATTATAAATATGATTGTGGGGATGTTGTGTTATGACCACTGTTTATTTGGTTCGCCACGGGCAAAGCTTGGGCAATAAATTCGGCAGGTTTTTAGGTCACACCGACCTTGACCTGTCTGAGCAGGGCTATTTGCAGGCAGACCGAGTTAAAAATTATTTTAAAGATATTGCAATAGACGCGGTGTACGCCAGCGATTTGTGCCGTGCCTTTAACACCGTTAAGCCCCTGGCCGATATGAAGGGGCTGTGCATAATACCCCGCACCCGTTTGCGGGAAATCAACAGCGGTAAATGGGAAAACCTTGAATTTGAACGCCTTAAATCAGAATTTTGCGAGGATTACGGAATTTGGCTGACCGATATAGGCAGCGCCGTTTGCACCGACGGTGAAAGCGTTGCCCATCTGCAAGAAAGGGTTGCCACCGAGCTTAACGCCATTGCCGCCGCTCATCAGGGGCAAACTGTGGTTATAGGCACCCACGCCACCCCCATAAGGGCAATGACCTGCTTGTGGAGAGGACTGCCCTTAAGCGAAATGAAAAGCATACCCTGGGTAGCCAACGCATCCATAACAAAGGTGGTTTATGACCAAGGTGTGGGCATAATAAAAGAGTATGAAATTACCGACCATTTAGAGGGAGTTTTATCCTCTTTCGGTAACGCCAAGGTTTAAAAAGAGACAAAAATCCATACATCGTGTAAATTATTTATTTACAAGCAGTTTTTTTCGTATTATAATGTTTTTATCAATTAATTAAGGGGCAAAGCATATGTTTGACAAAATTAACAGCTTATACGACCTTTGGTGCCTTAAGGCAACCGATCCTGCCATTGCTCAGGAGCTTGAATCTGTAAAAGGTGACGAGGCCGCCATTGAAGACAGATTTTATAAAGATCTTGATTTTGGTACCGCAGGTTTGCGCGGTGTTATCGGCGCAGGCACCAACCGTATGAATCTTTATACCGTTGGTCGTGCCACACAGGGCTTTGCAGATTATATTAACGGCGCTTATAAAAACCCTTCGGTTGCCATTGCTTATGACAGCCGCATAAACAGCGACCTTTTCAGCCGCACCGCCGCTTGCGTTTTTGCAGCAAACGGCATTAAGGTTTGGCTTTATCCCGAATTGGCGCCCACACCTATGCTTTCTTTCGCCGTGCGCTATTACGGTTGCGTAGGCGGCGTTGTTGTTACCGCCAGCCATAACCCCGCTGAATACAACGGCTACAAGGCATACGGTGACGACGGCTGCCAGCTGGGCGGCGAGCAATGCAATATGATTACCGCTAACATTGAAAAGACCGATATTTTTGAAGGCGTTAAAGCTCTTGATTTTGACACCGCCGTAAGCGAAGGAAAAATCTGCTTTATAGGTGATGATTGCTACGAGGCCTATTATCAAAAGGTTTTGGAGCAGTCGGTTGACTCAGATTTGGTTGGCAATTCGGGTCTTAAGGTTATATACACACCCCTTCACGGAACCGGCAACAAGCCCGTGCGCGAGATTTTGCGTCGCATTGGGGTGAGTGATATTACCATTGTTAAAGAGCAAGAGCTGCCCGACGGCAATTTTCCCACCGCACCCTATCCCAACCCTGAAATCCGTCAGCCGTTTGAGTGCGCTTTGACCCTTGCCCGTCAGATTAAGCCCGACCTGCTGCTTGCTACCGACCCCGACGCCGACCGAGTTGGCATTGCCGTGCCCGAAGGCGACGATTACCGCCTGATTACCGGTAACGAGGTAGGCGCAATGCTGCTTGACTACATTTTGATGCGCCGTAAGGAAAAGGGCACCCTGCCTCAAAATCCCGTTGCTGTAAAGAGCATCGTTTCAACCTCTATTTGCGATAAAATTGCCGCAAAATACGGCTGCGAAATGCGCGACGTACTGACCGGCTTTAAGTACATCGGCGAGCAAATTGCTCTGCTTGAAAAGGATAACCAGCCCCAGCGCTACGTATTTGGCTTTGAAGAAAGCTACGGCTATCTTGCAGGCACCTACGTGCGCGATAAGGATGCGGTTGTGGCCTCTATGCTTATTTGCGAAATGGCCGCCTACTACCGCACGGTGGGCAAAAGTCTTATTGACGTTATTAACGCCATTTACGATGAATACGGCAGATATTTGCACCGCACCACCAGCTTTACCTTTAAGGGCTCAAGCGGTATGGAGCAGATGGCGTCAATTATGAACACCCTGCACACCGAAAAGTTTGAGCAGATAGGCGACTACAAGGTGCTTGCCGTTGTTGACTATCTTTCTTCCGTTCGCACCGATATGGCAGGCGGCACCGAACCCATTACCCTGCCCAAGGCCGACGTTATTGCCTTTGTGCTTGAAGGCAACAACTGCATTATGGTGCGCCCCTCAGGCACTGAACCGAAGATTAAGGTTTACGTTACCTCGGTTGCCGAAAATACGGAAGAGGCAGAAAAAATTAACGCTGCCCTTACCGCAGAGGCCGCAAAAATGCTGGGTCAATAATAAACGGATAAATCCCTTGCTCGAAATTGAGCAAGGGATTTTTTTGCAAAAAAAGGTAAAATTAGTTTGGCAAATACTATTGCAATCAACACAATATAGTGTTATAATATCTATCCAAGCAATGCTTGATTGACTATATATTGTGTGTTGCTCTGTT
>JAZQSG010000165.1:0-1858 GCA_045630025.1 Acutalibacteraceae bacterium | reverse complement strand
TGCACCTAAAAAAGATAAATTTTTAGTGGAATAAAAGGCAAAAAGCCACGATAACGCTGACGCGTATCGTGGCTTTTTAACATATTAGGCCGCAAAAATTTGCTTTTTTAGGCGGTTTATCCCTAACCGCAACTCCCTTTTAGGCGGTTTTTTTATATAATCATTGATTTTTTATTGCCTTCGCTGCCCCAAATGATTTCAAGCTCGACGGGGCGGTTTGACTCGAAGGTGATTTGCGGCTTTTGGTCGGGGTTATCCCTTGCTTCGCAAATAAGGGTAAGCTGACCGTCTGAGCCAAAGGGATACTTTTTAACGCCGTGCTGTTCGGTAAGATTAATATGCCAGGTGATTCGGTTATGGCGGGCGTCGGGCTTAATGCCGAAAACATACTCAAACAGCACCGAAATAGGCACAAGACCCGTCCAACCCACAAAATCGGGCTTTGCAGGATCGCCCTTTTCATCACCCTTGGGGGCGTAGTTTTCAAACAAAGTGCCGTATTTATTATACACCTTAACAACGTTTTCAAGGTGCTTAATTCCTATTTTGTGAGACAGCTCGTATTTGCCGTAGTTATCAAGCCCTTTAAGCACCATATAGTTGGTGGGAGCCCATACTCCACCCGACCAATAGTTGCCGTTGGGATTATAATCGGAGTGGCTTTTTGACAGGGCAGGAACGGGATGAGGGGTGTTAAACTCCTTTTCATCCTCAAGATAGGCAATCAGTCGCTGAGCGCGTGAGTCGGGGGCGCACCCTGCTATGAGCGACCAATAAGCACCGATATGGCGCACCATATTATGCTGCCCGTTTTTCCACAAGTCGTAATAAAAGCCGCTTTTTTCATCCCACAGTTTTTGATTAATTACCCTTTCAAGGTTGTCTCGCTCTGCGGTAAGCTCGTCAATAAACTCGGTGCGACCAAGCTCAGTAGCCATATTTATAAGAAGGTTGCAGGATAGCAGCTCTTGCATACAGGTATCTACCCAAATCATATGGCCGTGGCTGAAGGTGTGAGAATAGCCCTTCATCTGTCGGGGAAGGTTATCCATTCCGCAGCCCCAGCCCGAAGAGAAATAGGTGCCGTCGGGCCAGGTGTAATGCTCTGCCATCCATCTGTGATAGGCCATAAGGGGCGGAAAAACCTTTGAAAGGCGGTCTTTATCGCCAAAGTTAAGATAATACTCCCACTCGCACCAGGGCATAACTTCGGGGCCTGTTGCCGACGGGTCGTGGCGCGTAAATCGGTCCATACCGGTGACCTCGTCGATTTCACGGCAGATAAATCCGTCGCGATGCTGATGAGAATACATATTGTCTAACGTAGACTGAAATTTGAAAATTCGGTCTGCATATTTGCCAAACATAAGGATGAACGAGGAATCCCACATAAAAAGGCAACCGTTAAAGGCGGTATCTATATAATTTGAAACAAAGCCCGTGCCGGAGTCGGCGGCACAAAGACTTTTAAAGGCCAACTGCCAGGCGCGCCAATAGCAATCTATATAATCGTCGTGCCCTTGCCAAACGGGTTGGGGCAAACTGCCCTTTACATCTTCAAATTTTGGCAAAGAATGAGCATCGGCCGATTTGGTAATAAAGCTGTTTTCATCCACCAAAGGGGATTTTGCGGGCACGGTCAGCTCGGAATTTTGTTGATAAAGATACATATCGTCACCTCTTTAGTTATAATGGTTATGGTTAGTCGAAACAAACCTGTTTCGACACAAAATCTTTGATTTTGCGGCAAATTTTCTTTGAAAATTTGTCCATATCCATTGCAATGAATGTTGTGCAAAATTAAATCATAGAATTTAATTTTGCTATATCCGCTTAAAAAGTGGCTTGTCGAAGCGCT
>JAZQSG010000164.1:0-2225 GCA_045630025.1 Acutalibacteraceae bacterium | reverse complement strand
ATGCAAGTCTTTTGCCTGCGGTAATACTTTGTGTATTACAAAGGAAAAAGTTGTAGCAGTGGGGTGAAATTTTGTTTCAAAACCGATTTCGTCCCTAATCACAACTCCCTAACGATGAGCGGTTTTAAATTTTTACTTAATTATTGCCTTGTGGAACACCTTTTTACCCTTGCGGATTTTAACACCCTCAACCAAAGCTTCTTTGCTTACTATCTGGTCGTGCTGCTCAACCTTTTTCTCGTCGATGGTTACACCGCCCTGCTGAACAAGACGGCGTGCCTCGCCCTTGCTGGGGGTCAAACCGCACATCATAAGCAGGTCAATAACGCCAACGCCCTCGGCGGGAATATCGGCGTCGTTAAGCTGAGTGGTGGGCATATTGCTGTCGTCACCGCCGCCTGCAAACAAAGCGTGAGAAGCGGTTTTGGCTTTGTCTGCCTCTTCGTTGCCGTGAACAAGGGCGGTCAGCTCATAAGCCAACAGCTCTTTCTTTTCGTTAATGCGAGCTGCATCCCAATTCTCAATTTCTTCAATCTCTTCAATGGGAATAAAGGTCAGCATACGAATGCACTTCATAACGTCGGCATCGTTAACGTTGCGCCAATACTGATAAAACTCAAAGGGAGTGGTTTTGTTGGGGTCAAGCCAAACTGCACCGTTGGCGGTTTTGCCCATCTTTTTGCCCTCGCTGTTCATAAGCAGGGTAATGGTCATTGCATAGGCGTCGTGACCCGTCTTTTTACGAATAAGCTCGGTGCCGCCAAGCATATTGCTCCATTGGTCGTCACCGCCAAACTGCATATTGCAGCCGTAGTTGTTGTGCAAATGATAAAAGTCGTAAGACTGCATTATCATATAGTTAAACTCTAAAAAGCTGAGCCCCTTTTCCATACGCTGTTTGTAGCATTCGGCGCGCAGCATATTGTTAACCGAGAAGCAGGCACCAACGTCGCGAAGCAAATCAATATAGTTAAGCTTCAAAAGCCAGTCGGCATTGTTAACCATAATGGCCTTATCCTCGCCAAACTCTATAAAGCGCTCCATCTGCTTTCTGAAGCAGTCGCAGTTGTGCTGAATGGTTTCGGGGGTCATCATCGAGCGCATATCGGTTCTGCCCGAGGGGTCACCGATGTAGCCGGTGCCGCCGCCGATAAGCACAACGGGCTTGTTGCCTGCCATCTGCAAACGCTTCATCAGGCAAAGGGCCATAAAGTGACCAACGTGAAGTGAGTCGGCAGTGGGGTCAAAGCCGATATAAAAACGGGCGCCGCCGTTGTTTATAAGCTCTCTTATTTCGGGCTCGTCGGTAACCTGAGCGATCAGACCTCTGGCTTTAAGTTCTTCATAAATCTGCATTTTTTATATCCTCCAACGGGTGATTAGTATTTTATTTCATAGTTTGTGCCGCTTATGCCGGGCACAACGCCGCGGGCGATAAGCGCCTCGTTATCCATACAGCAGATAATCCACTTGTTTTTGCGAAACAGCATAGGATTGTCGTGCTTGTTTTCCAAATCGGTGTTGGTGCCCTTGGGCAAAGCCACCACGCAGCCAAAGCCCTCTTTGCTTACCTCAATGGGGCAAAAGTGCATAGACGTGGCATAAACCTCAATGCAGGTGCCCTTGGGAACGAAAAAGCCCTTTACCGAGGAAGAATCTATGCGCCCGTCTTGAAGCTCGCTTAAAGGAGCCAGCAGCAGCACAAGGTCGGTTACGGCAACGTTTATTTCGGATGATGTGTGCCATTCAAGGGCGTTCAGCTTGTTGCTGTGTCCCCAGCAATAGCCCACCTGGGTAGGCATTTCGCCAAAACAGCTTTGACATATTTCGTTAGCGATTTCAAGCCCCTCAAAGCTTTCGCAAGAGGGAAGATAGCTTGACCCCACCTCGGGCAAGGCGATTTTTTCGCCTGCTGCCACTATTTCGGCGGTGTCTATATCCAAAACCCTGCCAAAAGGAGCAAACTCATCGTCTTTAACGCAATAAAGCTTAACGTCGGGGTTGAGTTGCTTTAAATTTTGCAGCATAAAAAACATCTCCGTTTTTGCACATATATAATGTATATTAGCACAAATCCCCGCGGGTTACAACTAAAAAATAGGCAAACCCATGACTTTTTTGCCACTTTTTTGCAAAAAATATAAAAAAGAGGTGGCAAAATGAAAAAACGAATGAAAGTTATCACCCTTGCGGTGACGGCAATGCTTATAATATCTCTTGCCAGG
>JAZQSG010000163.1:0-11857 GCA_045630025.1 Acutalibacteraceae bacterium | reverse complement strand
AGCCGCCAAACACCTGCGCTTCGGGATTGCCTGCTTTAACGGCAAGGGCGGTATCATGGACGAAAAGTCCGTATTCGGTGCCGCTCACGCCGTGGTGCCAGCACCACTCGCCGTCGGGCTCGTTCCACACCTCAAAATGGGCAACGCGCCCCTTGTAATGCTTTGCCACCGCCTTGCAATAATTAGCCCACGCGCCTTTCATTTGGTCGTCGTGGATAGGCGGGCAGCCCATTCCGCCTGCCCACCCCTCGCAACGGGGGTCGTATAAAATATTGCCGTAACAAAGGCACATCCACGGGGTCATACCGTTGGCAATTATATTATCAACAATGCTGTCAAGCCACTCAAAGCTGTATTGCCCTTTAACCTGCTCGGTTTTTTGCCAGCCCGATTGAATGCGCACCCACTTTATGCCAAGCTCGCCCAAGGGGGCAAAGCAATAGGTGGGGTCAAAAACGTCACGGTCTAACTTTTCGAGGCCGATACCCACGGAAGAGCAAACAACGTCCTTTGAATGAACTACGGGCAACTGCCCGATTTTTTTATAGGTAAACATAGAGGCACCCCCCTGTTTATTCTGTTTTTATGCTACCAAAGGTTAAAAAGTGTGTCAAGTTTATTTTGTTTTTTGTTCATTATGGCTGAATGAAAAGTTTTTTTCAAAATAGGTGTTGCAAAGTGGCCTGTTTAGATGTAAAATTGTATACAGATTTGAAAATGAAAGGAAGTTTTTATTTTGGCAAACAAAGTTCTTGTTGAAACCTCTGCAAGACACGTGCACGTGTCTAAAGAGCATCTTGAAATACTTTTCGGTGAGGGCTACGAGCTTACCGTTAAGAAAATGCTTTCTCAGCCCGGCCAGTTCGCCTGCGAAGAGAGAGTGACCGTTGTGGGCAGCAAAAAGGAGTTGGCAAACGTTTCTATCCTCGGCCCCTGCCGCAATGCCACCCAGGTTGAGCTGTCTCTTACCGATGCCCGTTCAATCGGTGTTGCCGCTCCCGTTCGTGAGTCGGGCGACATTGCCGGCTCAGGCGCCTGCAAGCTTATCGGACCTAAGGGCGAGGTTGAAATCAGCGAGGGTGTTATCTCTGCAAAGCGCCACATTCATATGACCACCGCTGATGCCGCCGAGTTTGGTGTTAAAGACACTCAGATTGTCAGCGTTAAGGTAGAGTCTGACGGCCGCTCACTTGTATTTGGTGACGTTATTGTGCGCGTAAACGACAGCTATGCTTTGGCTATGCACATCGACACCGACGAGTCAAACGCCGCCGGCTGCACCCCCGGTATGATGGGCGAAGTTATTCTGTAATAAATGGCATTTTAAAAGCCACGGTTTGCAAAGGCGCACCGTGGCTTTTTTATTTTTATTAATTTAACACGGCGTAGCCCACGTTAAGATATAAAGCAAACAGGCACCACACCAAATAGGGCAGCAAAAGGCGAGCCGCCGCTGTGCTTGACTTGCCGAACTCTTTTATGGTAAAAACTATGGCGGCTATAAGGGCTATAAGCACAACGATTGCTCCCGTAATCCACCCAAACCTGAAGAAAAACAGCACCCACAAAAAGTTAAGAGCTAACTGAATGTAAAAACACTGCATTGCCCGACCCGTATTGTATGAACCGTTGGTGCGAAGATTATAAACCGCAAGGCCCATCATTATATATAGCAGGGTCCACACCACGCCAAAAACCCACGGAGGCGGCACAAGCGGCGGCTTTTTGAGCAGCATAAAGGCATCCATACCCGAGGCGGTAACCAGCGCCCCCAATATGCCCACCGCCGCAGGCAAGGCCAAGGATGCAAGCAAAATGCGCAAATTTATCGTTCTTACCTTCATATCTATACCCCTTTTGTTTGTTATAAATATTTTGTATATTATTTATATTGTGAGGGGGCGGCTTTTATACTTCGTTAATTTTTTATCAGTGTAATTAAAAAGTTAACAATTTTTTGCCCGTTGTTTTGGCCCAATCGTCATTTTGCCGAATTTTGCCGAAACGCCTTGCATACCCAATTTTTTTGGAGTAAACTGTATTAAAAATTTTGTTATTGGGGGATTAGTTGTGAAAAAATTTGCAGAATTTTTGAAAAGAAAAGAGGTTAAGCCCTCGCTCAAGGCATATTTTATTGACTCTATGGGCGCTATGGCTTTGGGCCTTTTTGCTTCACTGCTTATCGGCACAATATTCAAAACCTTGGGCGAACAGTTTAAGGTGGACTTTTTGATTGAGGTTGCATCCTTCGCCACCGCCGCCACCGGTATGGCTATCGGCGTTGCCGTTGCCAACTCTCTGAAAGCGCCACCCCTTGTTATGTTCTCTTGCGCTGTGGTAGGCACCATCGGTTATTCTTTGGGCGCTCAGATTGATTCCGCAACCACCTACACCGCAGGCCCCGCAGGCGCCTTTTTTGCAGTTATTCTCGCCTGCGAAATCGGTAAAATCGTTTCAAAAGAAACCAAGGTGGATATTATAGTAACGCCCGTTGTGACCATTCTTGCCGGCTTTGGCATTGCCAAGCTTTGCTGCCCCGCCATTGCCTATTGTATGTATTATCTTGGCGACTTTGTTAACACCGCAACCGAGATGCAGCCCCTGCTGATGGGCATTATTGTTGCCGTTGTGGTGGGTATTATTCTTACCCTGCCCATTTCAAGCGCCGCAATTTGCGCTATGATAGGCATATCGGGCCTTGCAGGCGGTGCCGCCACCGTTGGCTGCTGTGCCCAGATGGTTGGCTTTGCCGTTATCAGTTTCAGAGAAAACAAGTGGTCGGGTTTGGTTGCACAAGGTCTTGGCACCTCTATGCTTCAGATGGGCAACATCTGCCGACGTCCTTTAATCTGGATTCCCCCAACACTTGCAGCCGCTATATGCGGTCCCCTTTCAACCATGATATTTAAGCTCAAGTGCGAGGGTGCCGCTGCAGGTATGGGCACCTGCGGATTGGTTGGCCCCATCGGTGTTCTTTCAGCCACCGAGGGCAGCACCTTCACCTGGGTTGGAATTGCCCTGCTGTGCATTGTATTGCCTGCACTGCTGAGCTTGATATTCAGTGAAATTATGCGCAAGCTTGGCTGGATTAAGCTTGGCGACCTTAAACTGGAGCTGTAAAAAAACGAACACCGCAGAGTCACGCTCTGCGGTGTTTTTTTATTGCCATAAAACAAAGGTGTTGACACCCTTTTTAAGCTGCTCGAAGGGACCCACGGTTGGGCTTGACGAGCGAGGGTTGCCGTTGTAATCGGTATCTATAATAATCGGGGTGGAATCGGCCGATTCAAAAAGCTGCTCGGTCATATAGCTTATGGCAAGGTTGTGGGTGCCTATAAGCTTGGTGCTTAAAACCGAAGGATCAAGGGGGCAATCAATTTGCACTTTTAAGCCCTCACCCTCGGCACTTACCTTAACGGTAAGGGGTGTTTGGGTAACCAAATTTTCCGACTCTGACTCGTAGGGTGCGGCTTCACCAAAATAGCAGTTGCCGCCGATATAAGCAGGCAGTTTTTCTTTATTATAGTTGCAAACGTCTATATCGTGATTTTGGGCAATGTGGCGCAAAAGTCTTTGTTGAAAAACCTCAAAGCTGTTGGGGCAGCCGTTATACTGATTGGTGCCCGTACCTGCAAATATGTTTTGATAGAAGCGGTCGTCGTTACCGTAAACCACCGATGCGCCCATTATCTCGGTTGAGTGAGGCAGGTGGTATGGGGTGGCCCTTAACGGCACGTCTTCATTGACGATGCTGCCACACAAAAGGTTGTGCACAAAGGCGCCGCCCTGGGCATGATTAAGCAAGCTTTTTTCAGACAAAAGCAGGTTGTTATCTATTAAATGAGGGCCGTGGGTTACCTCTACAAAAAGATCAAGCTCGTTATCAAAAAAGGCGTTGCTGCTGACCCGTGTGCCCTGCGCCTGCCAATCCAGCCAAATGCCTCTTACGCTGTTGTAAAGGCAGTTGTGGTGTATATAAGTATCAATGGCCGCGTGCAGCTTGATAGCTGCAATCTCCCACCCGACGAACTCGTGACGGTTGCCGATGTTGTAAATGCGGTTGCCGTAAATTTGGCAGAAGGCGCCGCCTAAATGACCCACGATTCCGTTTTGACCGCAATCGTAAATTACGTTGTTTCGCACGGTATGGGAGCCGATGCGCTCCTTGCTCCAGCCGACGTGGCGAGCCATAAACACCGTTTCAAGCTGTGTTCTGTAACCCGGCTTGCGGTTGTAACGGGTGCTTATATTATGGCCCGTTGACGCCTCTTTGCCCAAGCTGACGGCACTGCAGCGAGAATCGTGAAGCAAATTATCTTCAATTATCCAGCCCTTGCTCCAACGGGTCCATATCATTCCCGGCTGTTCGGCTGTGGGAGGGGTCCACGGGGTGGCGGCGTGCGCCATCTCGAAGCCCTTGACGGTTATGTAGTTGATGCCTGTAATATTGGGATAAAAGCAGCCCATTCTAACGTTTATTTCTATAAGACGTTGGGAGGGGTCTTGCTGGCCGAAATTGGCCCATATATAGGTGTTGCTTTCATCCACCGAGCAGCACCAGGTCATAGGCGCCGAAAGCTCGTCGGTGCAGCCCTTTTCGCACATTGCGGCACCGTCAAGGTAAACCTGACCCGTATGAAGCATAGGGTCAAAAGGAAAGCAAAGCCAATCGCCGCTTATAGTTTGTTGATAGGGATTATAGTCGCCAAAAATTTCGTTATCAAGGGTTGCAAGCCAAATATTGTTGCCTTGATTTACCCAGCTATCGATAACCTCGGAGCCCTTGATGACCACCCTTTCACCCTCTGCCGACTTGTAAACTATACGGTGAAAATCACTTCTGCCGCCGTTGGCAGGGGCAACACGCTCACGATAGACTCCCTCGTGAACGATGACGGTATCGGTCTCTTCAGCAATAGCTGCCGCCTTGGATATGGTTAAAAAAGGATGCTGAACACTGCCATCATTTTTGTCAGAGCCAAATTTTGATACATGATATTCTTTCATTATGCAACCATCCTATAGCTTTAATGAGATTAGTTGTTTTTTTCTTCTATTAAATCACCGTCACCAAAGGCAAAGAACTTGCCATCAACAATAACAAGTGTACCATAGTCATTCTCTTTAATTAAACCATAGACCTCTTGGGGAATACTGTATTCAACAATTTCGCCTGCATCGGTTGAAAAGGTTGCATAACAGCAAAGGTTACTGTGGGGGTATTTAGGGCCACCCATATTTTGAATGTTTGCCCGTTTCGACACAACCACTGCACCGATAGCAACGGCAGGACTTTCTTCAATAGGGTCGTCAAGCTTTTCATACATTTTGCGTCGCTGATACCAATCGTAAAATCCTACAATTACCATAGCCACAAAGGCAACGCCAATAATTAAAAGGATAATTTCCACGTTATCCATTATCCGTTATCCCCCAGCAGAGAATCGACGGCCAAAAGCACACCCATTTTTCCGCTATGGAAGTTGAGGGAGCCCTGCAGCCAAGCGGCATAGGGCTCTCGCAAGGGGGCGTCGGCCGAAAGCTCACTGGTGGCGCCCAGGGTGAAGCTGCCGCAAGCCATAATTATATCGCAATCGTAGCCGGGCATCTCGCTGGGGTCGGGGCGCAAGAATGCATCCACCGGCATTCCCTTTTGAAGACCGCGGCAGAAATCTACAAGCCGCTCGGGGGTGCCTAAGGTGAGAGTTTGAATTATATCGCCGCGGGGTTCATTCCATCGGGGCGAAACCTCAAAGCCCAGTTTTTCAAGCAAACAAGCGGAATATACCGCTGTTTTGACCGCCTCGCCCGTCAGATGAGGTGCATTGAAAAGGCCCATAAACAGCTCGCGGCTGTGACCAAGGGTGGCACCAATCTCGCTGCCTGCCCCGGGCACGGTAAGACGGTAGGAGCATTTTTCAACCAAATCGGCACGGCCTGCAATATATCCGCCGGTAGGAGCAATTCCGCCGCCCACGTTCTTTATAAGTGAGCCGATTATCAGGTCGGCTCCCACTTGGCAGGGCTCTTTCGTTTGCACAAACTCGCCGTAGCAGTTATCTACCACAACGGGAATTTGGGGGCAAATACTCTTTGAAAGTGCGGCAATTTTTTCAATATCTTCTACGGTTAAGGAGGGGCGAACGCTGTATCCCCTTGAACGCTGAACGTAAACGATGCTGAAGCCACCCTTTTTAAGGCGGGTCTCGATGGCAGGGTAATCAACAGAGCCGTCCTCTTTAAGGGCAACGTCGTCATATCCGATACCAAACTCTTTTAAGGAGCCGTCTGACTCGCCGTTGATGCCGATTACGCCCAGCAGGGTATCGTAGGGGCGACCCGTTACGCACAGCATAGTATCACCGGGGCGAAGAATGCCGAAAAGCGCCACCGTTAAGGCGTGGGTGCCGCTTACAAAATTGTGGCGCACGAGGGCGGCCTCTGCCCCTAAAGCATCGGCTGCCACCAAGTCAATCACCTCGCGGCCTCTGTCGCCGTAGCCGTAGCCGGTAGAGGGCACGAAATGGGACTCGCTGACGCCGTTTTTAATAAAGGCGTTGAGCATTTTAAGCTGATTGTATTCGGTGATTTGGTCGATTGTATCAAACTGCTCTTTAACCTGAGCCATTACCTCTTTATCAAGGGCGGTAAGTCGGGGTGACAGTTCAAAAAAGGGTTGCTGCATTTTACACATCTCCGTATGTATAGTGTTTACCCGTGAGGGCAAATTCTTGGTTTACATAATATTGTTTTAGCGATTCCTCCGCCAACAGCGTATAGGATTTAGCCAGGGTTGAGCTTTTAACCCTGCCAAGCAGTTGGGTGCCCCTACCCTGCCCTTTATTTTCGGGCAAAGACGAGAGGCCTATTATAAGCATCTTCTCTTTGGCAAGCAGGCCGCAAAGGGCGGCACCCTTTTCGCTCAAAAGGTGGGCGGCACCGTGGCGCACCCTATGGCACAAATCGGGATACCACACGTCAAAGGGCGGCATATCAAATCGAGTTGACATAATATCATATGCTGTTTGGTAATCCACCTCTGCAAATTGGGTTTCTGCCCTGCTTTTTGGCGTATAGCAAAACTGAAAAAGCGTTTTTTCGTTTTTTAGCGGCAGGGGCTTGTTTGACAGCACCGAGCCACAGCCAACCACCGACAAAAACTCGCATATTTCTGCTACCTCTGCCCCGTCGTACAAGCAAAGGGTAAGATTGGCATCCAGCTTTGAGATTACAGCAGTTATTTTATCCTGCACCCGCTGGCACCAAAAATCCGCCAAGCCGCTGTTTGCATAGGCGGCAAAAAGCGAGTAAATGCGAATTTCGGCAGCACAAACGAGCTCTTTTTCGGGCAAGGTGTGGGCTAGCTTAATCATACCTCACCCGATGCACAAAGGGCAAGCATTTGCCGCGCCATATTGAGCTGCTGCTCTAAATCGTCAAGATTTATAAGGCAGGCGCTTGAATGAAGATAGCGGCAAGGAGTTGAAAAGGCTATTACCCGTGCTCCATCCCTTGCCAGGTGAATGGCAGAGGCGTCGTTGCCGCCGCTGGTAGAGGCCTTGGGCTGAAGCTTAACGCCATGCTTTTGAGCAAGATCAAAGGCGGCGTCGTAAAGCTTGCGATCGTAGATTGTGCCACCATCCATAAAGGAAACGACTGCGCCTTCGCCAAGGGTGCACACCCTTTTGCTTTGGGGCACGTCGGGTATATCGGCAGCGGTGGTTGCCTCTAACACAATGGCAATATCGGGATTAACGGTGTAGGACGAGGTTTTGGCGCCGCGGCAGCCAACCTCCTCCTGCACGGAAAAGGTGTAGTAAGCATCGTAGGGCTGATCTTCGGTAAGAAGGGTCATAAGCACGGCACAGCCCACACGGTCATCAAGGGCACGGGCAAGAAGGCAACGGTCGCCTAACAGCTCGTACTTGCTGTAAAAAGTGCCTATATCCCCTATGCTGACCCTGGTTTGTGCTTCTTCTGCAGAAGAGGCGCCGATATCTACCGTAAGGGTGGATTTGTCGGGCAGCTTGCCTTTTTCGGAGGAGCTGAGCAGATGAACGGGCTTGGTTTGCACAACGCCCACGGTATCGCCGAAAATTACCCTTTTGGAAATTATTGATTCGCAGTTGATGCCGCCAACGGTGGCAACCGACAAAGAGCCGTCGGCGTTGATAGCGGTTATGATGAAGCCAACCTCATCGGTGTGGGCATCAATCTGAACGCGTTTTTTGGCGGGGCTTTTGCCCTCTTTAAAAGCAATAAGGTTGCCAAGATTGTCGATATAGCACTCTTTACAATAGGGCTCAACAACCGATTTGATATATTCGGTTATGCCACCCTCCATACCCGAGGGGGCATAAAACTCGCAAAGTTTTTGCAAATATGCTTCTGTTTTGGTCATAGCGCACCTCCACAAACATAGGCGGTTATAAGATCGGCAACCGCCTTTACATCCTTTACGTCTACAACCTCGCAGCAGGTGTGCATATTTCTTAAAGGAATTGATATTAAAGCGGTGGGCACACCCTTGCGACTGACGGTAACAACGTCGGCATTGGTGCCCGTTGAGCCGCCCATTGCCTCAAACTGATAAGCAATGCCTTGTTCTTTAGCAACAGACACCAGCTTGTCGGTCATATTTTTGTTGAGTATGGGCGAACGGCCAATCATACCGCCCTTGCCCAGCTTGCCGCATTCTGCCGCCGAAAGACCTGCACCGTCACCGAAGGAAACGTCTACAACTATGGCTTGGTGAGGGTCGAGGGCATAAGCTGCGGTGCGGGCACCCCTTAAACCCAGCTCTTCCTGCGCAGACAGTGAGATTATTAAGGTACAGTCGGCGTTGGCGGCGGCAATTTGCTCTGCCGCAAGGATAACGGCGGCAACGCCTGCGCGGTTATCTAAGGATTTGCCTGTGATTCTATCCCCCATTAAGCTGACTGGCTCGCAGTCAAAGCTGATGCGGTCACCCACCTTGACTATTTCTTCAAGGCGGTTGGCATTCATTCCGCAATCGATAGAAAGCTGCTCGATTTCGGGAGCTTCAGACGATTCTTTTTTAAGGTGAGGGGGCATTGAGGTAACAACGCCCGAAATATCCTCTTTGCCGTGCACGGTTACCCGCTGACCTACAACCGTTCTTAAATCTATGCCGCCACATTTTGCAACCCGCAAAAAGCCGTCCTCAAGGGCGGTTACAATAAAGCCGATTTCGTCAATATGGGCGTCCAGCATTATGCGGCGTTGGCCGTTGCCCACGGTGCAATAAAGACCGCCTGCGTGATCGGTAACAACTTCACCCAATTTCGACAAAAGTTGGGCGGCAACCTTAACTGCGCCGTCTAGTCCGCTAACCCCTTTGGCAGAGGAAAGCTGAAAAATAGCATCTTTCAAGTTCATTTTATCACCATCTTGCAAAAAACGCTCGTAAGAGCGTTTTTTGAGTTTATTAAAGTGCGTTTACAAGTTCTTTAAAGTGTTTGCCCCTAAGCTCAAAATTGGCGTAAGCATCAAAGCTTGCACAGGCGGGGCTGAGGGTTATGATATCCCCCTCTTTGGCGATGGAGTGGGCCTTTGCAACGGCATCGGCCAAGCCGTCTGCGTGAATTATCTTTAAGCCGGAGGCCTCAAATCCGTCGGCAGCTTTTACCACGTCTTCAATCTTTTTGGCGGTGGTGCCCGTAAGCACAAGGGTGCCCACCTTTTCAATTACGTGGGGGGCCAGGGGTTCGAAGGGAATGTGCTTATCGTAGCCGCCTGCAATAAGTATAACCTTGCGGTCAAAGGCGGCAAGACCTGCGATTGTGCGGGTGGGGCTGGTGGCTATGGAATCGTTATAATAGCGCACGCCGTTTAGCTCGCGAACAAACTCGATTCGGTGCTCAACACCGCTGAACTCGCGGGCGGTTTTTACGATGTTTTCGGGTGAAACGTAACCCCACACGGCAGAAATTGCGGCAAGGAAGTTTTCAACGTTGTGCTCGCCCAAAACCTTAATATCGGAACGGTGCATAACGGGAATAAGCCCCTTCTTTTCAGACATATACAGCACGCCGTCTGCACCGTAATAGGCACCGTTTTCTACGGGGTGATTATAGCTGAAGGTTACGGTTTGACCGCGAACATCCTTTTCAAAGGAGGCGGTAATTTCATTATCGGCGTTAAGTACGGTGCGTGAAAATGCATTTTGATGAATCATTATGTTGCGCTTGGCGGTGATGTATTCATCCATAGTTTTATGCACGTCAAGATGATTGGGGGCAACGTTGGTAATTACGCTGACGTTGGGGCTTTTGCGCATAGAGATAAGCTGAAAGGATGAAAGCTCAACAACGGCACAATCATCGGCACCGATTTCGTCAATTATGGGCAAAAGGGGGCGACCGATATTGCCGCCAAGGTGTACGGTGTAGCCCTGGGTTTCAAGCATTTTGGCAATAAGGGTGGTGGTGGTGGTTTTGCCGTCGGAGCCGGTTACTGCAAACAGCTTGCAGGGGCAAAGGTCAAAGAAAACCTCCATCTCTGAGGTTACCACTATACCGCGGCGCCTTGCCTCGACCAATTCGGGCAAAAAGAAGTTCATTCCGGGTGTGCGGAAGATAATATCAACGTTTAAATTTTTAAGATAGTTGCTGCCCAGGATAAGGCCGATGCCCGCCTCTTTAAGCTCGATGGCGGTTGCGCCAAGCTGCTCTTCGGTTCGAAGGTCGCAGGCGTAAACGTCGGCACCTAACTTTTTGAATTTATATATGAGGGGCAGGTTGCTTATACCCACTCCGCAAAAGGCAATTTTTTTGCCCTTTATGCTGTTGTAAAAGTTTTCAAGTTTGTAGTACATAGGTTGCACTATCCTTTCGTTTGAACTTACCCAATTATTATACCAAATTTATACAGCAAATACAACTCTTATTTAAATAAAATTATCCCCCGCACCAACGCGTGCAGGGGAATTTGTTTAAGGTCGTTTAACGGTAAGATTAAGCCCAAGGGCAACAACCGACAGGGCAAGCAACACTGCAAAGGGCAAAAGGTATCCGCCGCTCATAATTTTAAGGTTGTTGCTTAAGTTTGCAATAAATGCGGCCGCAATAAGATGAAAGTTAACTATGCTGAAATTGGTGGCAAAATGCTTGGTGCCGTAAAAAGACGACACAAAAGCCGAGCTGACCGTGGGGCACGAGCCGTATGAAAGACCCGTAAGGCACAAACCGATAATGCACACGGGCAACGAGCCCATTAAAACGGCGGCAAGGGTTACCGATGCGGCAACTATTGTAAGCAGGTTTGAAAAGAGCATTGCAAAGCGCCTGCCCATTTTGTCAAAAACAACGCCCGTTACTATTCTGCCAAAGCCGTTGCAAACGGCAAGCACGCCCACCAGAGTGGTAGCCAAGGCGCCCGTTGCGCCAACCGACAAGGCAAGGTCACGGGCAAAGCTGATAACCGAATTGCCCACGGCGGCAAGAAAAATCATAAGCAAAAAGGCCCGCCAAAAGGCAAAGCGTTTAATCATTTGAGAGGTGGTGAAATCGGTGGGCTCAAAGCATTCTTTATTGATTTTTGCAACGGTCTTGGGTCGGGGCAACACAAGGTCGGCAGAAGGCAACCGAATAATAAGGCCTGCTCCGATTATGGCTACGGCAATAGCACCGCCCAAAATCATATAGGCACCGCGGTAGCCCAAGTCGGCAACGCCAAACATTGCCTCTATAACGTTGCCAAGCACCAGGGTGCTGGCGCCGAAGCCCATCAGCAATACGCCCGAAGAAAAGCCCTTTTTATCGGGAAACCAGGCGTTAACCACCGATATAACCACGTTGTATGCCACGCCGATACCAAGAAGTCGGGGGCCAAGCGG
>JAZQSG010000162.1:0-1486 GCA_045630025.1 Acutalibacteraceae bacterium | reverse complement strand
AATATGAGGTTATATCCTCTGCAATTTCACCCGAAACAAGAGGAACAACACCAATGTATGGCTCTTTCATACCTACGTCTTTAACAACACTAAGCTCGCCTTTGCCAATAGCTCCACCCACATCAAGCTTACCGTTTGGTTTAAGAGGAATTTCAACAATCGGCTGATGAGGGCATACCTTAACGTTACCGTTAGAGTCACTAACGGCAGTAATCATTCTGGCGGGGCCGTCACCGCTTATACGAAGGGTAACGCTGCCGTTTTGACTTTTTAACAAGGCGCCCATCATAGATGCCGCAGTGGCCAATCTGCCCATAGCGGCGGTTATAACGGCACTTGTGCAATGAATCTGCTCTGCCTTACTTACAATATCGGTTGAATCAATAGCCATGGCGGTAACGCAACCGTCTGAAGTTATACATCTTATAAATCTACCCATTATATTTTCCTCATTACATAAATTATTCTTTGTGTATCGTCGCCAACATCGTCAATAGTCATATCTGAATATATCCCCTCAACAATAAAGCCGGCCGTTTCTGCCATATCAAGCAATTCCTCTTGCGAATAATATCGCTCAGAAAACTCTTCAGAGCTGCGAATATAAGCGTCGTCAGATTTACTGAAGAAATCAAGCGAAATATCGGTATAAGGATAGTCGAAGCTATTTTGCCAAACACAGTAAACGTTATCTTCATCAATAACGAAAGTATTATCGGCAAGAACCTGCTTGTGCTTATAAAGAGAGTTAACGTCAAATATAAACAAGCAACCTTTTTCCAAGAATAAGCTTACTTTATTAAACGCTTCTTGAAGTTCATCTTCATCGATTATATGATTTATGCTATCAAGTGTGCAAACAGCACCTTGCACGGTGCCAAACAAATCCAACTCGTTTGCCTGTTGACATATGCAAAGCAGTTCAACGCCAAGCTCTTTCGCTTTTTTATTAGCTACGTTTAGCATCTCCGGAGAAGCATCAACGGCTATAACCTCGCAACCCCTGGCGGCAAGCTCAACAGAAAGAGAACCCGTGCCACAACACAAATCCAACATAATTTCGGGCTTTTTATCAAACTTGCAAAAAAGCCCGAGCAGATAATCTGCACGAGCTGCATAATCACAGTCAGTCATCAATCGGTCATAAAAGTTTGCAAATGAACTATATGACATATTATTGCTCTTCTCCTTTTAAGCGTGAAAATACAACGGAATAACCTTCGGCGCCATCGTTAATTGAACGATTAACACGGCTGATAGTAGCGGTGCTGGCACCTGTTTTTTCAACGATTTCACTATATACCTTGCCTTGAGTGAGCATACGGGCAACAACGTAGCGTTGAGCCATAGATTTAATTTCGCGAATGGTACAAAGGTCTTTTAAAAAGTTATAGCACTCATCAGCAGTTTCAAGAGTAAGCATACCTTCAAGCATACTGTCAACAAAGGCATCGCGTTTAACAGCCATAAAAGCACCCCCTAAAAT
>JAZQSG010000161.1:0-1763 GCA_045630025.1 Acutalibacteraceae bacterium | reverse complement strand
GACCCATCTCTTTTGCAATGCGGCCTGCTGCCTCTTCATTACCAAAGTTGCAATTCATAATAAATATAGCGTCTACCTTTTCGGCGCGCAGATATTCGGCAACCTTGTCAACGTCTTCGTTGAGGAAGAGCAAGCCCTCTTCATTCAGCCATTCCAAATCGGTAAACTCGGTTTGGGCATCGGCAAAATGCTCTTTAATGTACTTTACGGCGCGGTCTTTGTTGGCCACGGCATAATCAGGATTGAAAATACCTGTGCGCTTGGGACCGGGCAAAAATCTGCGCTCGGGCACAAGACCGATTTTAACCTTGTAATTAAGCATAATACTACCCCTTTTTTTGGATTTTTTCGCAATATCGGCAGGCGCAAACCCGCCTTTGCATCCATTCAAAAACAGTATATCGCATTAAGTCAATATTTTCAAGGGTTTTTGACCATTTTTTAAAAATATTTTTCGTCACTTGACAATATGTCCCCACTATGATAGTATATTAATTGAAAAAAATCTCCGTTTTTGAGGTGAAAAAGTGAATAATATTTTAGTTGCCATAAAAGTTGCATACGACGATATGGGGCGCGCCGAAAAGCGCATTGCCGATTGGATAACCGACAACAACGACAAGCTGTTTTCTCTTTCTATTACCGAGCTGGCCGCAAAATGCGGCTGCGGTGAGGCAACCATAGTCCGTTTTGCCCGCCGTTTGGGGCTTAGCGGATATCAGGAACTTAAAATTTCTTTGGCTCGTGAAAGCGGCAGCCAGCGCATCAGCGGCTCGGTAAGCGCCAACGATTCACCCTTTGAGGTGTTTAAAAAGGTTGCCAACGGCATCGAGCTTAGCTTGGAAATGACCAAAAAGGTGCTTAAGCCCGAAAAACTCTATCAGGCCGCCCGCGCCATAATCGGCGCCGACCGCGTGGCCATATACGGCTTGGGCAATTCATCCTCTGTGGCCCAGGATATGCAGCACAAGCTGATGAGGGCCGGCATTAACGCCGTATCTTACTCTGACAATCATATGCAGGCCATCTCTGCCTCGCACCTTCGCAAGGGCGACGTTGCCGTCGGCATCTCCCACTCGGGCTCTTCCAAAGATATTGTTGATGCTTTGCGCATCGCCCGCGAAAACGGTGCCGTTACCGTGGCCATTACCAATCAAGGCCGCTCACCCATTACCAAGCAAAGCGATTTCGTGCTGAACACCGCATCCGATGAAACCCAATACAGCATTTTGGCTCTTAATTCCCGCATTTCTCAGCTTGCTTTGATTGATTCTCTTTATTTTTACATCGTTTATTCTTTAGACGATAACGCCCGCTCAGCCATCGACAAAACCGAACAAGCCCTTCAAAGCAAAAAGTTTTAAGACGTACTTGCTACATATATTAATAAAGCTCCGTCACTCGCGTGGTAACGCCCAGAGTGTCGGAGTTTTTTGTATAACGAAAACCACGCGATAGTCGCGTGGTTCAAAAGAGCTTTAGCGATGAACAGAAATCATAGAAATCAAAGGCAAACGCAGAAAGTGTTTTATGTTATGCCTCCTTCTGACGAGGGAGGTGGATTTTTGCGAAGCAAAAAGACGGAGGGAGAGAAAACGAAAGACTACCCCTCAGTCGGCTGACACCGACAGCTCCCCTGACAAGGGGAGCCGGCAAAGACTTACAACCCATTTATGGGTGGCCAATAACCGGTGCGTGGCTGGCAGGCCAACAAAAAGCGCACTTGTGCGCCGCCAGTATTATTAGGGCTATGCC
The DNA here is from genome assembly GCA_045630025.1 of Acutalibacteraceae bacterium. Classification (GTDB taxonomy): domain Bacteria; phylum Bacillota; class Clostridia; order Oscillospirales; family Acutalibacteraceae; genus RGIG2206. The sequence continues at coordinate 8 of JAZQSG010000161.1, read as the reverse complement.
CGAAAATG
>JAZQSG010000160.1:0-7455 GCA_045630025.1 Acutalibacteraceae bacterium | reverse complement strand
ATATCCCCACCCCCCGCGTGCCCGACCTTTGCTCGGGCAGCGGCTGCGTGGCAATAGCCATAAAAAAGCACCGTCCCGACGCGTCGGTTACCGCCGTTGAGCTTTATGACGAGGCAGCAAGCTACCTTACCCGCAACGCGGCCCTTAACCAAACCCCGATTACCCTTTTGCGCAACGACGTGCTTTGCGCCTGCCCCAACTTGGGCGAATTTGACCTGATAGTATCCAATCCCCCCTACATCGACGGCGAGGCCATGGCTCACCTTGCCCCCGAGGTAAAGGCAGAGCCCCACACCGCCCTTTTTGGAGGGGCTGACGGCTTAACCTTTTACAGGGCGATTGCCCAAAATTGGCTTGGGCTTTTAAGCGCAAGGGGTGCTTTGGCGGTAGAAATCGGCTTTGACCAGGGCGAAAGCGTAACCAACCTTTTTAAAGCCCACGGGCTTAACACCCGCCTTTTTAAAGATTACGGCGGCAACGACAGGGTTATTATTGGTACACAAAACCATATATTATAAACTTATAAATTATTAAACGGAGTGATAAATATGGCAGACAAAAAAGCATTATCGGCAGACAAGGCAAAAAGCGAAGCATTGGCAACTGCCTTGGCTCAAATTGAAAAGAAATACGGCAAGGGCTCGGTTATGAAGCTGGGCGAAAACACCGCCATGAACGTAGAGGCCATTTCTACCGGCTCGTTGGGTCTTGACGTGGCCCTTGGCATCGGCGGCGTTCCCAAGGGAAGAATTGTTGAAATCTACGGACCTGAATCGTCAGGTAAAACCACCATCGCCCTGCACGTTGTTGCCGAGGCACAAAAAACAGGCGGCGAGGCAGCTTACATTGACGTTGAGCACGCCCTTGACCCCGTCTATGCAAAAAATCTTGGCGTTGACATCGACTCGCTGTTGGTATCACAGCCCGACACGGGCGAGCAGGCCCTTGAAATTGCCGAGGCCCTTGTTCGGTCAGGCGCCCTTGACGTTGTGGTTGTTGACTCGGTTGCAGCCCTTGTTACCCGCGCCGAAATTGAAGGCGATATGGGCGACTCTCACGTTGGCGTGCAGGCACGTCTCATGTCGGCTGCCCTGCGCAAGCTGACCAGCGCCATCTCAAAAAGCAACTGCGTTGTTATCTTCATTAACCAGTTGCGTGAAAAGGTGGGCGTAATGTACGGCAATCCCGAGGTTACCCCAGGTGGACGGGCACTCAAGTTCTACGCATCTGTGCGTATTGATATTCGTAAGGCCGAAACCATCAAGTCGGGCAACGAGATGGTGGGCTCACACACCCGTGCAAAGGTTGTTAAAAACAAGGTTGCACCTCCCTTCAAAACTGCCGAATTTGACATTATGTATGGCAAGGGCATCTCTAAATCAGGTGAAATTGTTGACCTGGCCGTTGATTTTGGCATTATTAAAAAGAGCGGCGCCTGGTTCAGCTATAACGATGAGCGCCTGGCTCAAGGCCGCGATAATGCCAAAAAGGTTATCGAGACCAACAAAGAGCTGGCCGCCGAAATTGAGGCAAAGGTTTTGGCCTGCCTTAAGTCGGATGATTCTGCCGCCCTTGCAGATGACGAGCCCGTTACCGTTATTCCTGCCGCCGACGTGCCCGAGGCACCCGTGCCCAAGGTAAAATCCAGAGTTAACCTTGACGTTGACGTTGACGACTGATGATAATTGAACGCATTGCCATCAGAAAGGGCAAAATAAACGCTGTTTTCTTCCGCCAATACACCGCCGTTATGGGTGAGCTTACCGATGACGGCGGCCTTATCCTTGACCGAGCGTTGTGCGAAAGCGAGGGGCTTAAGGCGGGGGACGATATAAGCGAAGAAAAGCTGGAAGAGCTTATTCGGCAATCGGCCTGTCTTAGGGCAAAAAGTCGCGCCGTGTGGCTGCTTGAAAGCCGTGACTATACTCAGCGCGGAATGTACGACAAGCTGCGCCGCCTTTACGGCGATTACGCCGCCAACTACGCCGCCTCTTACTGCGCCCAAATAGGGCTTATTGACGACGAGCGCTTTGCCGAGCGTATGGCCTACAGCTTAAGTCAGCGCAGCATCTCCGACCGCGAGGCGGTGCGTCGGCTGATGGCAAAGGGGGTCCCCCGCGAGGTGGCCGCCGCAGCGGTAGAGGGCGCTCAATCCGACCCTGCCGCTCAGCTTGAGGATATTATAAGAAAAAAATACGCCACCCGTATTGAGTCGGGTGACAAAAAAGAAATAGAGCGCGTTGTTGCCGCCCTTGCCCGAAAGGGCTTTGGCTTTGGCGATATACGCAAGGCCATCGCAAAATTCAGCGATGAAGAAATTTTTGAAGATTAAGGGGAGCGTTATGTCCTGCAAGGTTGGAATGATAAGTTTGGGTTGCCCCAAAAACCAGGTGGATGCCGAGCTTATGCTGGCTCGTCTGCACCAAGGGGGCTACTACATAACTAACGACGAATCAAGCGCCGACGTGGTAATTATAAACACCTGCGGCTTTATTGACGATGCAAAAAAGGAAGCCATTGGGAATATACTTGAGATGGGTGCCCTCAAGGCAGAGGGCCGCATCAAGGGTATAGTTGTTACGGGTTGCCTTGCACAGCGCTTTGGCGAAGAGGTAAAGGCCGAATTGCCCGAAATTGACGTTGTGCTGGGCATTGGTGAAAACAGCGATATTTGCACCGCCGTTGCCGCCGCCTACAAGGGTGAGGGCTACTGCAAAATAGGTGACAGCTCATCCCTCTGCTTTGAGGGTGAGCGAGTGTTAACCACTCCCCGATACACCGCCTATTTGCGCATATCCGACGGCTGCAGCAACCATTGCACCTATTGCACCATACCCAAAATTCGCGGTCCCTTCCGCTCCCGCAAGCAAGAGGATATCGTGGCCGAGGCCCAAACCCTTGCCAAGCGCGGCGTAAAAGAGCTGGTTATCGTTGCGCAAGACACCACCCGCTACGGTGAAGATTTGTACGGCGAGCTGCGCCTGCCTCAACTGCTTGACGCCCTTTGCGAGGTTGAGGGCATCCGCTGGATCAGAATGCTTTACACCTATCCCGACCTTATTACCGACCAACTGCTTGACACAATGGCCCGTCAAGACAAGGTGCTTAATTACCTTGATATTCCCCTTCAGCACTGCAACAAAGAGGTTTTGAAGCTGATGAACCGCAAGGGCGACCGCGGCTCTTTGACGGCGCTTGTTGAAAAAATCCGCGCCAAGCTGCCCGACGTCACCCTGCGCACCACCTTTATAACCGGCTTCCCCGGCGAAAGCGAAGAGCAATTTACCGAGCTTTGCGAGTTTATTAAAGAAATCGGCTTTGACCGATTGGGCTGCTTCCCCTACTCTGCAGAGGAGGGCACCCCTGCCGCCCGTCTGCCCCATCAGCTTGACGACGAGGTTAAGCAACGCCGCGCCGAGATAATTATGGATATTCAGTCACGCACCGTTCAGCAAAACAACGAGAAAAAGCTGGGCACCCTTCAGGAGGTGCTGGTTGAGGGCTATGACGACTACATCAAGTGCTATTTTGGCCGCACCGTTGCCGATGCCCCCGAAATTGATGCCAAGGTGTTTTTCTGCACCGAGGGCGTTCCCCTTGCCGACGGCGATATGGTTACCGTTGAAATAACCGACACTATCGAATACGACCTTTTAGGAGCAATGATATGAACTTACCCAACAAATTAACGGTTTTGCGCATAATTTTAGTGCCCGTCTTTTTGGTGCTTTTGATGTGGGATTTTTCTCATCACTATCTGGCGGCCCTTGCCGTGTTTGGCATCGCCTCTTTTACCGATATGCTCGACGGCAAATTTGCCCGCAAGCACAATCTTATAACCGATTTGGGCAAGTTCCTTGACCCCCTTGCCGATAAAATGCTTACCACCGCCGCATTTTTGGGCTTTATGGCCTGCTCTATCGGCAGCCGCTTCGACGGCGGTATGCTGCAAATGCTTATGTGGGTTAACTTTATCGTACTTACCCGCGAGTTTATGGTTACCTCTGTTCGTCTTATGGCGGCAGGGGGCGGCACGGTTGTGGCGGCCAACATATACGGCAAGCTTAAAACCGTGTTTCAAATGGTTGCCATTTTAAGCGCCCTGGCCTTTGAGTGGGTTATCGGCCTTAAGCTTAGCTTTTTATCACCTGCCGTTTGCAACGCGCTGGTTGTTGTTTACACCGCTTTTATTTGGCTTTCAACGGTTATGGCCGTGCTTTCAGGCATAATTTACCTGTGGCAAAACCGTATGTTTTTTAAAACAAAATAAGGGGTTTACATTTTTCCCTTTTAAGTATATAATAATATAAACAAGCGTTTATCGGGATTAGTATCCAACCGCCAAAACGGCAGAGATTGGGCTCCATCGGCTGAAAGGGCTCATCGTAATCGGGGTTGGTGAATGCACCCGTCAGCTCACGGAAGGAACTGCCCTTGGGCACAGTAAAATCCGTGCGGTCAGCCCCGTTACAGGCATTTGAGTTATCAAGTTCGGAGTGGAACCGCGGCTTAACAGGCCGCCTCCGTCGTTTGCACCGTTGCAAACGGCGGTTTTTTTGTTTCATATCTGAAAAAGGAGTTTATATGTTCAAACGACTTAAAGAGGATATTCAAACCGTACGCGACCGCGACCCCGCCGCGCGCTCGGTTATTGAAATATTGCTGTGCTACCCGGGCATTAAAGCCGTGCGTATGCACCGCCGCGCCCATTGGTTTTACAAGCATGGGCACAAGCTTATCGCTCGTATGATTTCCCAGCGCTGCTCTCGCCGCTTCGGTATCGAAATACATCCCGGCGCCACCATTGGCCGCCGTCTGTTTATCGACCACGGCACGGGAGTGGTTATCGGTGAAACAGCCGAAATAGGTGACGACGTAACCATCTACCAGGGTGTTACCTTGGGCGGCACAGGTAAGGATGTAGGCAAACGCCATCCTACCATCGGCAACAACGTGCTTATCGGCTCGGGCGCCAAGGTGCTGGGCCCCTTCCGCGTGGGAGACAACTCCCGTGTGGCTTCAGGTGCAGTGGTGCTTAGCGAGGTGCCCGATAACTGCACCGCCGTGGGTGTGCCTGCCCGAATTGTTAAAAAAGACGGCGTGCGAATTGGCCTTTTAGACCAGATTCATTTTACCGACCCTGTAGCTCAAGAGCTTAACCGACTGCAAAACGAAATAAACGAGCTTCGAGCCATCATCAACAAAGAAAACAATTAACCAAAAGAGGGATTTTATTATGAAGATTTTTAACACCTTAACCCGTCAAAAAGAAGAATTTGTCACCGTAAAAGAGGGCAAAGCAGGTATATACGCCTGCGGTCCCACTGTTTACAACTTTATTCACATCGGCAACGCCCGTCCCCTGTGCGTTTTTGACGTGCTTCGCCGCTATCTTGAATGGCGGGGTATGGAGGTAAATTTTGTTCAAAACTTTACCGATATTGACGACAAGCTGATTAAAAAGGCAAATGAAGAGGGCATTACCGTGCCCCAGGTTGCCGAGCGTTACATTGCCGAGTTTTGGACCGACGTTAAGGGCATGAACATCCGCCCTGCCACCACCCATCCCCGCGCAACCGAAAACATCGACGAAATTATTACCCTTATCTCTACCCTTATCGAAAAGGGCTACGCTTACCCCTCAGGCGGTGACGTTTACTTCCGCACCCTCAAATTTGATGAGTACGGCAAGCTCTCTCATCAGCCCCTTGAGGATTTGGAGGCAGGCGCCCGCATTGACGTAACTGAGGTTAAGGAGCATCCTATGGACTTTGCCCTCTGGAAGGGCGTTAAGCCCGGCGAGCCCTTCTGGCTCTCCCCCTGGGGCAACGGTCGACCCGGTTGGCACATTGAATGCTCCGCAATGAGCCAAAAGTATATCGGTGACACCCTCGACATCCATTGCGGCGGTCAAGACCTTATCTTCCCTCACCACGAAAACGAAATTGCCCAGTCTGAGTGCGCCTGCGGCAAGCCCTTTGCAAACTATTGGATGCACAACGGATATATTAACGTGGACAACCGCAAGATGAGCAAGTCCCTGGGCAACTTCTTCACCGTGCGCGAGGTGGCTGAAAAGTATGGCTACGAGCCCATCAGATATTTGATGATTTCTTCTCATTATCGCAGCCCCATTAACTACTCGGTTGATATTCTTGAACAAAGCAAAAATGCTCTTGCCCGTCTTTATACCTGCCGCGAAAACCTTGTTTTCCGCCTTGAAAGCGCCGAAAGTGGCGATTTAACTGCTGACTTTAGCAGGTTTAAGGATGAGTTTATCACCGCTATGGAGGATGACCTTAACACCGCCGATGCCATTGCTGCCCTCTTTAACCTTGCCAAAGAGATTAACATTATGCTTGGCGGCACTCCCTCGAAGGAGGATTGCTCCGCCGCTTTAGCCCTCTTTGACGAGCTGTGCCAGGTGCTTGGTCTGGTTTATAATATTGACAAAGGCAACGATATTGACAACGAGATTGAAGAGCTTATTGCTCAGCGCACCGCCGCCCGTAAGGCAAAGAATTTTGCCGAAGCCGACCGCATACGCGATCAACTGAAGGATATGGGCATCGTTTTGGAGGATACCCCCCAAGGCGTTAAGTGGAGCAGAATGTAACGAATTGCCCGCTGGCATAGAGCCGTCAAATCATAAAAAAAGACTCGGGAAATCCCGAGTCTTTTTATTTTGTATAGAAGCAATCGTTTTGCCATTTTGATGGATTGGTGTCGATATAATTCCAGATTTGCAGATAATCCTCATAGCTACGGATTATGTGGTCGTGAAAGGAACGCTGAAAAATATTTCGCCCCACCGCTTTATTTACGAACCGTTTTAAGGTTGAAACCGCGTGTGAAATTATGCTGTTCGTAGGGGACGGCGCCTTCGACGTCCCGTTGTTTTCAACGGCAATAATTAAGTGAATGTGGTTAGGCATAATGACAAATTTGTCAATTGTGATTTGGGGTATGTTGTTTGATGATAAAATATATTTTTCAACAACTTTTCCCTCGGTTGATAAATGAGTTTTCGGGACGTCGTGGGCGCCGTCCCCTACAACTTGACCTAAAATGCAGTCTTTATTATGGGTGCAAATCGTAATAAAATAGTACCCGTTACTGTTGTAATCAAAGGTTTTCAGCCGCGTGGGTTTGCGTTGGGGTAATTCCATATTCATCACCAAAAAGATTATAGCATACGATTTTACCAAACACAATAAAAAGGAGTGGTTTTATGTATAAGCGCGTTTGCGACCTGCAAGAAAATAAAGATTTAACCAAAAACAATTGGCTGAATTTTTACAAATTTATCAAACGTCTTATTCTGATTAAACTTGCTAAATATTATAAAACCCACATTGTTATATTGTTGGGCTGACCGATAACCCCAAGCCATATTAACAACGCAAAAACCCACCCCCATTACCATAAAAACCGCGGGTTTGTTTTATTTAATTT
>JAZQSG010000159.1:0-15681 GCA_045630025.1 Acutalibacteraceae bacterium | reverse complement strand
GGCCAAAATATCCCGATTGCAGTCAATTTCAATGGTATATTTAAGCTCGTGCCCCGATTTTAAGGCGTAGCCCTCTTTTTCTGCACAAACGGGCGGATTTAGATATGGCTTTGAATAAACCGCCTCTTTCAGCTCGATCAGATGCCTTTCCATAGGCACGACTGTAATCAGCCGCCCCGTTGGTTTAAGCACGCGGGCAAACTCATCACTTTCGGGTGCAAAGATGCATACCACCCCGTCCACCGAACTATCGGCAAGAGGAATATCACTTACGCTTGCAACGGCAAAATCTCCCGTCGCCACCTGCCTTGCGGCCGATTTCACGGCATCCTTTGATATATCAATGCCGCACAAACGGTTGCCCACAGCCAATGCAGAGGAATAATATCCCTCGCCGCAGCCCGAATCAAGCACCGTTAAGCCCTCGCCTAAAATCTCTTTAATTTTATCTCTTAAGGGAGCGTAATATCCTTTGTCCAAAAAGGCGCTTCTTGCCTGCACCATAGCGCTGTCGTCGCCGTGGCGCTTGCCTTTAGCGTTAGACATAAGCAGGTTTATATGCCCCTGCTTGGCAACGTCAAAGCTATGCCCCTGCTCGCACTTTGCCACCTTTTCACCTATCAGCGGCTTTTGGCACACAGGGCATCTGAACAGCCATTCTTTCACGCTTAACCCCCCTTTACTTAATAATGCCCTGATGCATTTTGCATCAAGGCATAGCGGCTTAATTAACCCTGCAAACCTCGGGACTGACGGAACATATCTTCAACAACAATGTCAAAAATTTCGCCCAAAGATGCACAATATTTAAGCACTTCCCAGGGCTCGTTGGTGTGAAAATGAATTTTAATCAAGGTGTCGTCGCCAACGGTCAAAAGGCAATCGCCCTTAAAGTTTGCCAAAAAGTAATCGTTTATAACGTCCTCGTCAAGGTCTTGCCCCTCAATCAAAAGCTGAACGTCGTATCTGAAATCCATATTGCAACTCCTCACTCAAAATAGATTTTGCCTTTTAATGCCTCAAGCATAATTTGAGCGCTTATAGCATTGGTTGCAAGGGGAATCTTTTGCACGTCGCAAAGTCGCAAAAGGGCAGAAACGTCGGGCTCGTGAGGTTGTGCGGTAAGGGGATCGCGCAAAAAAATCACCAAATCCAAATTGCCGTCGGCCAACATAGCGCCAATTTGCTGGTCACCGCCCAACGGGCCGCTTTTCATACGAAAAATGGGCAGCCCCGTTTCACCCATAATAAGGGTGCCTGTGGTGCCGGTTGCATAAAGCTCGTGACCTGCCAAAACCTCTTTATAATTTTTAGCAAGCTCAATTATTTCGTCCTTCTTTTTATCGTGAGCAATAAGTGCAATTTTCATCTTTTTTCCTCCTGTCTTTTGAACCAAGCAAAAATTAACGGGCGTCGGCCGTCCCCTTTTCTTTGTTCATAATGTCAACCAATTCTTCAAAGGTAACGAATTCGTAATTACATTTTTTTAGCATATTTATTATACGCTCAACCTTGCGCCCGTATGTACGAAGCCCCCTATTAAGGTAATAGCGGTCGTGCATTTTAAGATTTTTAATAGTTGGAATTTTCTCTTTGGTTAATTCAAAGGGGTGCAAATAAAACACGTAGTAGTCGTTGCGGTTAATATATTTCCAAATAAGATTTTTAATAAAGCACCAGCTGCTCAATCTTACGTAGCCACCCCCCGAAACGGGAAAACGGTGACCAAAAATCTTGTGCCGCGACATACTGAATTCATAAAAATTATCTCTTTTAAATATGCCGTCTCTCAGTTGGTTGAAATCGCTTAAATCCAAATCAACAACGTGGTTGGCCACGGGATAGTCCAGGTGGCTTGAATCGTAGGTAAAGCCCAACTCCTGCAAGGCGTCAAGGCGGCTTTTATCAATGCTGAAGCAGGGGGCCCTAAAGCCCTTTATCTCGGTTTTAAACAGCTCGTCAAGCATTTTTTTCGCCTTAGCGGTTTGCTCCTTAAAGCTTTCCAGGGGCAGCTCCATAGGGGCAACGTGGTTATAGCTGTGCAGGGCAAGCTTGTGCCCGTCACCAATATATTTTTCAAGACGGTCTTTAATTTTGGGTGCCAAACGACCCACGGTAAAAAGGGTGCTTTTAATACCGTGTCGGTCAAGGATTTTTATATATTCGTCAAACCCGTCAAGCATATCCGCTTTAATATCGGCATTGGATGCGCTTACACATTCGGTGTCGGTAAAGGTTTCCACGTCCATAGTGAAAACCGCGTATTTTTTATTGCCCATCTTTCAAAAACTCAACAATCGTATTATCGTATTTTTCGGTGTTGTTAATTCTCAGGTGAGAGTGACCGCCCTTATCAAACCAAACCAGCTTTTTATCCTCGCAGGCGCAAGCATCAAAAAGCTGCTGACTTTTTTCGGGCACAGAATAAATATCCTTTTGACCAAACAAAAACAGCATACGCTTGTTTTTGATTTTTTTAACGGCACTAATGGGCTTTTGGGTGTAAACGTTGGTGCCCGTGTGCTTTTTTATTTGCAGCATAACAAGGTCAAGAACGGGGAAGAGGGGGCGTTTGTCGGCAATCATATGGGTTTTAAAGGTTTCTCTGAAGGAAACGTAGCAGCCCTCGGTTACAAGACCCTTAACCGAGTCGGGGCAATCTTTTCTTGCCAATGCAAAAAGTCCCGACGAGGTGCCAATGCAAATGCCGTGAAAATAAAAGCTTTTAATGCCAAAGGTTTCTTCCGCAAATTTAACCCAGGCAATAACGTCGGTGCTTTCTTTAACGCCAATGGTGTTATAGGTGCCGCCGCTTTTTCCGTGGCAGCGGGTGTCTATAACCAACACGTTAAAGCCGGCTTGCTGATAGGGTGCCGCAAAATAATAAGAATAAACAAGACTTTCGCAGCGACCGGGCAAAATTATAACGCAGCTTTCGCCGCCAAAATCATAATATTCACCGTAAAGGTCAAGCCCGTCGTTTTGAATTTTAACCTCTTTAACAAATTGGCGATTTTCTTCGCCCCACTTTACACCGCTGTTCCACATGGCCAGCTGTTCTTCATTTTCGGGGGCAGAGCACACTCTATCCCACTTTTCGGGGCTGGTGCGCACAAGATTGTCGAAATAAACGCGCTTGGAAATGGGGTAGGTGACCGCAAGCATAGCACCCAAACCACCCAAAATGGCAACCGCCAAAACAATTCCGATAATTATAAATACCATTACAAAACTCCTCTGTTGTTTTTGGTAACACGCCGATTGACATTATAACACATAATAATGAAAATTTCATTATAAATTGTTGGAAAAAGTAAAATTTTATTGAAAAAAAGAAAAATATATGATATTATTACAGTTGTGAAAAAATAGTTTGGAGGATTTTATGGCTGATTACGTTATAATTCCGGATACCGCTTGCGACCTAAGAAAAGACTTACGAGACAGATTTGGCATTCCCGATTATATGCGTGGAATCATCTATTTCCCCGACGGTCATTCAGAACACGTTGACCTTGACTGGGGCGAGCACGACCCTAAAACCTTTTACGAGTCGATGCGCGATAAAACCACCCTTTACAAAACCGCCAGCCCCAAGGCAGGCGAGATAATGCAGCTGTTTGAAAAGTATCTTCAGCAGGGTAAAGATATTATTGCCATCACCCTTTCTTCAGCTCTTTCGGGCACCTTCCAAGAGTGCGAGCTTATTAAAAAAGAGCTTGAGCAAAAATATCCCGAGCGCAAAATCGTAATTGTGGATTCACTTCGCTATTCAACCGCTCTTTCAATATTCGTTGTAATGGCCGCTCAAAAGCAGCAGGAAGGCGCAACCCTGGAAGAAACGGTGCAATATCTTGAAGAAAACAAGCACAAGGTTCACCAAATCGGCCCTATGGACGATTTGTTCTTCCTTGTTAAAACGGGCAGAATAAGCAATTTTAAGGCCTTTTTCGGCACGTTGGTGGGCGTTAACCCCATGGCCGATTTTAACCGCAAGGGAATGGCCGAGGTACTTTGCCGATTCAAGGGTAAAAAGGCCGCCTTCGATGCAGTAATCGAATATATGAAGGCAACCGTTATAAACCCACAAGACCAAATAATGTTTGTTGCTCACTCTAACCGTTTGCAGCAGGCCGAGATTTTGGCAGAAAGAATCAGAAAAGAGTTTTCACCTAAAGAGGTTATTATAAACGACGTTGGTATGGCCTGTGGCGCTACCGTTGGCCCCGGCTTGTGTGCCGCCTTCTATCAAGGCACCGAGATAAGTGAAAACTGTGAAAAAGAAAAAGAAATTATGGCAGAAATTGCCCTGAAATTTAAAAACAAAGGTGATAAGTAATGAGTAAATTTGTAATTTTTGGCGACTCAACCTGCGATATGATTGCAGATCTTCGTAAGCAATACGATGTAGATTACGTTCCCATGAACTATGTTGTTGACGATGAAGAATACGTTGCTTCATTAGACTGGGAAAGTCACTCTTACAAAGAGTTTTACGATTTTATGCGCAACGGTAAGCGCATAACCACCACTCAGGTGCCTCAAAACGCCTATTACGAAAAGTTTAAGCCCTTGGCAGAGCAGGGCATTGACGTTTTGTATATTTCTTGCTCTTCCGCTTTGTCGGGCTCAGTTAACATTGCCCGCAAGGTAGCCGAGCAAATTAAAGAAGAGTGCCCCAATGCAAACATCTATTGCGTTGACTCACTCATCAGCTCTTTGGGTCAGGCCCACATTATAATCACCGCAGCCGCTTGCCGCGACGAGGGCCTTTCTGCTGCACAAACCGTTGAAAAGCTTGAGGCAATGCGCCTTACCGTAAATCAGTTTGGCACCGTTGGCTCACTTGAATATTTGCGCCGCGCAGGCAGAATCAAGGCATCAAAGGCCTTCTTCGGCAATCTGTTTGGCGTAAAGCCCATCATCATTTCCGACATAATCGGTCAAAACTATGCATACAAAAAGGTAAAGGGCGCTGCTAATGCACGCCGCGATATTGCTCAGTCTATTGTTGATGCAGCCCAGGGCAATTACGATACCCTTTATTTGTCTCACGCCGATTGCATTGAAGAGCTTGAAGCACTTCGCGATGAAATTCTTAAACTTGCTGATTTCAAAAAGGTTATTATCGGTGTTGTAGGCCCCATCGTTGGCGCCTCTGTTGGCCCCGGCACTATCATTGCATACGTTGCAGGTAAAGAAGTAACCATTGAGGGAAGAGAGTAATTATAAATGCAGACAAAACAACTTGACGGCATTCTGCTCAGCGCTTTGTTTGAAAGCGGATACCGCAACCTTAAAAAGAACGTTGATACAATAAACGATCTTAACGTTTTTCCCGTGCCCGACGGTGATACCGGCACCAATATGGCAAAAACCTTTGGTGGCGGCTTGCGGGGCGTAAAGGGTGAAAGTGAAAACCTTGGTCAATATATGCAAGAGCTGTCTCATGCCGTGCTGTTATCGGCAAGGGGCAATTCAGGCGTTATTTTGTCACAGTTCATATTTGGCATAGCACAGGGCTTTTCCGGTATAAGCAGCGCATCGATTGATGATTTGGCACACGCCTTCCGTTGTGCAACCGATGCAGCATACAAAGCAATAATCACCCCAACCGAGGGTACAATGCTTACCGTCATTCGCGAGGGTGCCGAGTTCCTTGAAAGCAACGTTGGCAAGTTTGATTGCCTTGAAGATTGTTTGTCGGCTCTTATTCATCAAATGAAGGTCACCTTGGCAAAAACTCCCGAAATGCTGCCCGTTCTTAAAGAGGCCAACGTGGTTGACAGCGGCGGCGCAGGTATGGTTTGCATTTTTGAGGGAATGTACGCCCATCTTTGCGGCGAAACCATTGATGATATTCCCGATTTTCTTGAGCCCAATTTGTCGGTGGGCGCATCCTCATTCGGCCCCGACAGTCAGCTTGAATACGGCTATTGCACCGAGTTCATCTTACAGCTTATGAACTATAAAACCGACATTCCCAATTTCGATAAAGAGCAGTTTATCGAGCCCTTGAAAGAAATGGGCGATTCGTTGGTTGCCGTGTGCAACGGTGATATTGTAAAAATACATATTCACACCTTTACTCCTGAAAAGGTGCTTGAGTACGGTCGCAAATTCGGTGAATTTGTTACATTAAAAATCGAAAATATGTCGGTGCAGCACAGCGAAATTGAGCAAGGTGCTGCCGAGCCCGAAAAAGAGCATTTAAAATATGCTGTTGTTGCAGTTGCATCGGGCGACGGCATTGTTGAATATTTTGAAAGCATTGGCGCCAACGTTGTTATCAACGGCGGTCAAACCAACAATCCCCCTGTGGATGCGTTTTTAGATGCCTTTAAAAAATTTGATGCCGAGCATATTATCGTTCTTCCCAACAACTCAAACGTTGTGCTTACCGCCCGTCAGGCAGCCGAGCTTTATACCGATTCCGACGTGCGCGTCATTCCCACCAAATCTATTGTAGAGGGCTACTCTGCCTTGTCTATGATGAATTTGTGGTGCGATACCGTCGACGAGGTAATTGACGAGATGACCTGCGGCCTTGAAAACGTAACCACCGCTTCCGTTACCACCGCCACCCGCGATACCGAAATGAACGGCATCAAAATTCAAAAGGATAACTATATCGGTCTTGCCGATAAGAAAATTCTTTCCTGCGGTGATAACAAGGTTTCCGTTGCCATGCATCTTGTTGCAGCTGTAGACGGCATTGAAGAAAAAGAGGTCTTTACCGTTTTCTACGGCAAAGACGTTACCGATGCAGAAATAGACGAGCTTAGAGCCCGTCTTGCCGAAAATTATCCTTTGTGTGACGTTGGCTTTGTAAACGGCAAGCAGGATGTTTACAGCTTTATCATTTCGTTAGAGTAAGGAGCATATTATGCGTAAAATTGTTGTGGATGTATACGGCGCCGACAACGGTATAGAACCGGTTGTATTGGGCGTTTGCGATGCTTTAAAGGTGCGTGACGATTTTGACGTTGTTTTTGTGGGCGATCAATCGTCAGTGCAGGCGTTGCTTGATGCACAAAATATTCCCGGCAATCGTTACAGCATAATCCATACTGATAAATTTATAACCAACGACGATCCTCCCACCTGCGTTTTCGGCGGTCATGACGATTGCTCAATGGTTATGGCATACGACTTTTTAAAGCAAAACGACCAGGCGGTTGCTTTGCTTTCGGCAGGCAACACAGGCGCGCTTTTGGTGGGCTCTATATGTCGATTGGGTCTGCTTCAAGGGCTTAAATATCCCGCGTTGTCCTCTGCATTGCCTTGTATGACCGATAATTTGGTTTGCTTGGTAGATTGCGGCGGCAATATGGATTGCTCGGCAGCCGATCTTGTGCGCTACGCCAAAATGGGCAACGTATTTTCAAAAAGTATGTGCCGCATTCAGTCTCCCCGTATCGGCTTGCTTTCCGTTGGTCGCGAAGATCACAAGGGCAACGCCCTTACCAAAGAGGCCTTTGCACTTATTAAAGAGCTGCCCCTTAACTTTATAGGCAACGTTGAGGGCTACGATTTGGTAATGGGTCAGGCCGACGTTATTGTTGCCGACGGCTTTGCAGGTAATATATTGCTTAAAAACACCGAGGCAGCAGGCAAAGCGGCTATCGCCTTGGCCGAAGCCGTTGCAGAGGATACCTCGCCTTGCCCCCAGCTTGAAGAGCTTAAAAAGCGCCTTTTCAAGGTGTTTGACTTTAACTCTCAGGGTGGCGCAACCTTCCTCGGCCCTCAAAAAACCGTGGTCAAAATGCACGGTTCTGCCAATCGCGACACGGCTCACGCCTGTGTTGACCAAATTCTAAGGTTAGAGGATGGCAACTTTATATCATCTATGAAAGACGCGTTAAGCGTTTAATTGATAAAAAACAAAAGACAAACATTCGTTTTGAATGTTTGTCTTTTAAATAACGAAAATTATTCTTTTGGCGTTGTAACCATCGCAATAAACTTGTGAAAATAGAATCGGATGGGTATAAACACTATGTAAACAAAGTTAAACGCTGCAAACAAGGGAATTTGCGGAAATGCAAGGCCTATGGTGGTGCAGCTTAAGGTGTAAAAGAAGTAATAAAGCACGGTGTAAAACAGTGTGCTGCGATATTCATAAATTTCGGTTTTTCTGAAAAAGATGAACATATTAAGCAAAATGTTAACGGCGTACCCTACGGCACCAATAATCGGCAGGGTATATCGCAAATGCTCGTAATTGAAAATTATAGATGCAATCAGCACCAAAATTTCACACACCGCAAAGGCGATAATCTTGCCGAAAGCCCGTGAAAACAATCCCTTGTAAATTTTAATGGTATCGCCAATGGGGTTAAAGTGTGACGATGCATTGTTGTTTATGTAGATTGATTCAATGGTCAGGGTTGAAATTTTAATGCTTTTTTTAGCGGCGTAAAACAACACGTTCATTTCGTAGTCGTAGTTGTCTTTTTCAACCTCTATAAGCCAGTCGATATGCTTCATACTAAAGCCGCGTAAGCCCGACTGATTATCCGAAAGATACTTGTCGGCCAGCAGGGCGTAAACAAAGCGAGACAAATTGTTGCCTACCTTTGAACGCAGCGGAATATCCTTTTTTCTGCGCCTTACAGTTAGCACGAACGAGTTTTTTTCGTCAAGCATGTTAGATACTCTAACTACGTCTTCAACTCTATGCTGACCGTCGGCATCGCAGGTTATAAAGGCCTCGCACTCGGGCATATTAGAGCGAATGTATCGCATGCCAAATTTCAAGGCCGCACCCTTACCGCGGTTTTTATCAAGCGCAATAACGGTGCCGTATTCTTTAACGCTGTCGAATATGTGGCGGTATTTTTCGCCGCTTCCGTCATCTACCGCTAAAACCGAGAAACCCTCTGCCTTAAGCCGCTGAGATAAATTAATAAGCTCTTCGTCCGGCTCGTAGGCGGGAATTAAAACAACCTTCATTTTTACCCCCAATTGTTTTAGTTCATTTTACTTTCCAAAAATTCGTTAATTTTTTTCATCAGTTGCTCGTTGGCGCCTTCCTTGCCGTCAAAAAGCAAGCTGGTGTGTCCGTTTTGGCCCGACTCAGAGCAAATATAATACTCGGTATCGGGTGCGGTTATGCAGTCTTTGTGTGCAATAACCGAGTGCTTATCGCGAGATACTTGGCTGTCGTTACTGCCGTGAACTATCAGCACGGGAGTGTTTGATTTGTTAATTTCCTCGCAGGCCTTTACGTTAACGGTGTCTGTGCCAAACAGCACCGCCTGGTAAAGCCACAAAAAGCCGTAGTTGCCATAGGCCAAGGCACCCGCCTTGTCTACCGACGGCTCAATAATGCCGTCCATAGCGCTGTTAATGCCGCTAACCGAAACAACGGCAGATATATCGTGCTTGCTTCTTAACGCGCAGCAGGCGGCATAACCGCCGCGGCTGTGCCCCAAAATTGCCAAATGCTCAAAGCCGTACCGACCCTTTTTCTCAATATGGTCAAGTGTGGCCTCAAGGTCTAACAGCTCTTGAGAAAATCCCACGCAAGAATCACCCTCTGAGCCATAGCTGCCCGTAGGGTCAAAAGCAAATACCGACCATCCAAACTTAAGCAAGCTGTCAATTTGGCATAAATAACTGTCGGCGCCTGCTCTGAAGCCGGGGGCTAACACAACTAGTCCGTCTTTTTTGTTGGGTTGGTCGCAAACGTAAAGATAACCGGATAAAAGGTTATCTCCCGAATTATAACTGATTTTTTGTCTGCTGTCAACTATGGGCCCCACCTCTTGGGGTATGGCAATGGGCTTATCGTAGCGCACGAAAACGCCGTCATAGATAAACTTTGTGGCCGCCATAGAAACGGCGGTAAAAATTAACACCAGGGCGATAATAATTATCAAAACCTTTTTAAGCTTAGCTTTTTTGCTTGATAACATTATTATCACCACCTTAATTAAATTTTAGTCTGAAGGCAGAGGTATTAAAAATGAATTTTGAACCAAACTACACTCTTGACGTTTTTAGCGAAGAAGATTTTGCAGCCAAAATGCCCATGGCAGAGGCGTCTATCGCCCAATGTATGACCAACGGGTATTTTAAAAGCTTTGACGGTAAAGATTTATATTACGAATATTTCACCCATCCTTCAAGCAAGGGTGCCGTTGTGATTGTTCACGGCTTGAGTGAGTTTACTAAAAAGTTTAACGAAACCGTATACTACTTTTTAAACTATGGCTACGACGTGTTTATTTATGACCAGCGCAGCCACGGATTATCCTTCCGAATGGCAGAGGATATAACCCTACTGCACGTTGGAAGGTTTAAAGATTATGCCGCCGACCTTAACACCTTTATTACTCAAGTGGTAGAAAAGGTTACCAACAAACCCTTATATATTTTTTCTCATTCAATGGGCGGTGCGGTTACGGCCCTTTATCTTAAAAGCTATAAAAACAAAATAGAAAAAGCGGTGCTTTCGTCGCCCCTTATCGAGCCGGAGCTTAACGGTGTTCCGCCCTGGCTGGCTCGAAACGGCACCGGAGTTTGCGGCTTGTTTCAGGGCTATACGGCTCGCTACCGATACGCCAAGGATTTTGACCCCAACACCGAATTTCAAGAAAAAGATCACAACAGCCGCTGCCGATTTGATTACAATATGCAGCAGCGCCGCAGCGAGCCCAAGTATCAAACAACCCCGTTGTCAAACGGATGGGTTTACGAAACACTTAAAATGCGCCCCAAAATGATGAAACGCTCGTTTTTAAAGGCACTTACAACTCCAATGCTGCTTATAACCGCCACCCACGATACCGTGGTAAACACTGCCTATCATTTGCCCTTTGCCAAGGGCTGCCCCAATTGCAAGGTAAAAACCGTAGATGCAGGGCACAATCTTTTTTCGGGCGAAAGCCGAGTGATAGAGGAGTGCTTAAAGGCCATTTTTGAGTTTTACGAGCAATAATTATTTTTTGTTTTGGGTTTCTTTTAAACGGTCTTGCTCTTTCATAATTTCAACGTTATGCATAGCTTCCTTATAAGATACCTTAAAGAAGGCAACCAGCACTCTGCCCAAGCTCACGGAAATAAGAGAATTAAAGCGAAAAACTTCTTCGTTTAAGCTGTAATCGCAGCGAATGTCGAGTTTTTTCGCTTTTCTTTTTACCTTCATGGCTGAGTGAACAAGCCCTAAAAAGGGATAAACTATGGTGCAAAGCTGACCGTAGTTAATGGCGGCCTCGGCCGCATCCTCACCGGCACAAACTGCCGTTACGTGCAGCTTTTTAACGGTGCAATATTTAAGCAGATTTTTAACCTCTAAAAGCAGGGTACCCAAAACGCGCAGCATATCCCTTACGGTAAAAATGAAGCCGGGCGCATCGCCTGCCAAGGATGATGCCTCGCCCTCGGTAGCTTGGCGTTTTTTATCAAACACCGTCAAGCCCACCGATTTTTTGATGACCTTTAAAAGGGGGTGATTGGGGTCGGGGTGCTCACCAAAGGTTTTAAACAATATTTTATATAAAATAACAAGCTGCCCGTCCTCATCGGTTTTGATGATGATGTAAACGGGCAAAAAGATAATCAGCGCCACAATAGCGGCGATAATTCCCAATATGGTCCAAACAATCCACATATCGTGGCACCTCCTTTTTTATTTTTTGCCAAGCTTTTTTCTTATAGATTCTCTGACTGAGCTTACAAACTCCGACTTCTTTTCGTTAAAGGTGCACTCATAAACAAAATGCTCACAGTTGTTGTGGAAAATGTGGTAGCCGCCTTCTCCTACGCGTGAAAGAGCGATATCAACCCTTTCCTTGGCGCTGCGGCTTTTTTTGGCTTCGGCGTGGCTCATTTGCCCCACCTCAAGCTCGCCACCCATCAAAAAGGTGTAAACGTCGCTGGTAAGCACCTTTACCTGGTCGGCAGGTCGGGTTGCATCGTCGGGCAGCCCAAACTGAACAACGGTGTCGGGGTCTATATAAATGCCGTAGTGGTGATAAAAGGTAACCTTAGTTCTTATAATATCACCAAATTTTGGCTCTGCGGTTATCCATTCCATATTTACAGCTTACTCTCTATGCAGGATATAACATGGTTAACGGTGGTAATAGACATAAAATCCTCGTTGGTAAATTTAATTTCAAACTCTTCCTCAAGAGCCATAGCCATATAAAGCATACCAATAGAGTTCATACCCACGTCTTCACGCAGGTTAGCGTCGAGGGTAACCTTGTCAGTGTCTATTTCTCCTTCAAAAACGGCTTTAAAAACTTCTACCAATCTTTCCAAAGTGCTCATATATTTACTCCTTTATTGCATCCCTGCATCTGTTCATTTCTTCCATCAGCCGGTCGGTTATACCCTCAATATCTTTAGTAGAGGGGAACTTCTTTTGGCACATTTCGCCGGGGTATATCATATCGCCAACAACAACCTTGCGTTTGCCAAACTTGCCTTGCCGCTTGTGAATATGTATGGGCAAAATAGGCACGCCTGCCTGCAAAGCCATCAGCACGGCCCCCGATTTTAACTGATTGTTGCCCTCAACGTCGATGCCGCCTTGGGGGAAGATGGTCAGCACGTAGCCATCCTTCAGCACCTGCACCGATTTTTTAATGGCTTCAATATCGGCAACGTTGCGGTCAATTTTTATGCAGCCAACTCCCTTCAGCAGAAAAGAGCGCCACCAATTTCGCATAACCACCTCGGCCGCTAATATAAAGGTGCGGCGATACCAAATTACCGACCCTGCCAAAAAGGGGTCGGCAAAGCTGGTGTGGTTGGCAGCCAAAATAAAGCCACCCTTATGCTTTGCGGTGTATTTGTTGCCGTTGGGGTCAATTCTGTTTAAACGAAAAATAAGGGGCAACGGGCTGCAAACCAGCCGAGCCATATCCATAGGAATGGTTTTAAAGCTAAACAGCTTGTGGCCTGATTGTTTGTTGTTTTTTGTCATTACTTTTCCGTCCTCTTTGCCAATTCGTCCTTAAGCTCGTAAACCTTGCTTTCCAACAAAGCGGTTAATGATTTCAACTGCTCCTCTTGTGATGCCGATTGGTCGCAGTAATCCATCAAAACGATTGGTTCACCTATCACAACCCTTGCTCGCTTAAACAGACCGTAATTGCCGTCGGTATAAACGGGCACTATGGGGGCGTCGGTGTGCATTGCAATAAAGGCGGTGCTGGGGGTAAAGGGCCAGGGCTTGCCGCCAATGGGCAAACGCCCTTCGGGGAAGATGCCTACCGTGCCGCCCTCGTCAATCACCTGCAAGGCGTCAGACACAAAGTCAAAGCTGTGAGCATCGCGGTCAACCTTTATGCCGCCAATGGCGTGCAAAAACTTGCCAAACAGCTTGCCCTTGTTAAAAAGCACTTCGGCCATTAAAAAACGGATTGTTCTGAAGGGAAATACCACCAGATAAAGCACAAAATCCATTAACGATTTGTGGTTTGAAACAAGAATGCAGGGCTTGGGAAGTGGGTAACGCTTGCTCTTATAATAAACCTTGGGCTTAAACAGCAACCAAGCGGGCAGCAGCCCCGTAAGCTTTACAAAACCTACAAATAAATTTACAAAAATCTTATTTTTAAACATATGTTATAAACGTCTTTCTATATATTCACAAATGTCTTTAAGGGTATAGCAATAGGTGTCGCCTTGATTGTATCCTTCAATGCCAAACCTTTCGGCAAGGGCGGTCAAAATTGAAAAATACTGAATGCTTGTGCCGCCCAGGTCAAAAAAGATGTGAGCATCCGGGGTAACGGCACTAACGTCAACGGCAAGGTTTTCGGCGATGATTTGAGCAACCTCTGCCTCAAGCTTAGATAGCTGAGTATCACTATCGCCCTTTACCTCGGCAACCGATTGGTCAAAATCGGTCAGCTTAACCTCGCCGCTTTTAACAAGCTTTACAAGCTGCTTGCGGCTTACCTTAATTGAGTTTTCAGGCATAAGGGGGTCGGTGGTAAAGTAAAACCTTCTTACTGCCGATACGTGGGGCAGGGCAGAGTTAACGTCATAAACCTGCTTTTTAATTTCGTTCAGCTGCGCGTTGTTAAGGTAGGGGCTTATTTGTATAATCAAAGACAGCTCTTCACCGTTGTCTTTGGGCAAACCAAGCACCGACAGCGCTTTGGCGGCAGAAATGCAAAAGGCCTGCTCTACTCGGTCGGGGTTGATGTTTTCACCGTTGTCGCCGATAACTATATCGCTTTGACGACCGTGAATGAAATAGTATCCGTCAACCTCAATCATGTTGTCGTCGGTGTTAAACCAACCGTCAACCACTC
Source organism: Acutalibacteraceae bacterium (assembly GCA_045630025.1). Taxonomy (GTDB): domain Bacteria; phylum Bacillota; class Clostridia; order Oscillospirales; family Acutalibacteraceae; genus RGIG2206. The sequence continues at coordinate 1,402 of JAZQSG010000159.1, read as the reverse complement.
TTTCCTCGCCGTTAACAAGCTTTTTGGTGCAAAGGGTAGAGCCCTTAACCAAAAGCACGCCGTTTTCATCAATTTTATATTCAACGGCGTCAAAGGGGCGACCGATAGAGTTTTGATTCAGGTGCTTGGGCTTAACCCTCAAATCTACCGAGGTTATGCCGATTTCGCTCATTCCGTAACCGTTGTGGATGCTGTAGCCCAGGCCGTTCAACAGCTCTGCGGCACTGTTGCGAAGGTAGCTGCCGCCGTTAATGCAAAACAGAACCGATGGGCCAAACAGCTTGTCCGTAACCTTTGACATGGCCTTTTTTGCAAACTCGGGACCCAAACGGGGGAACGCGTTTTGCAAACGGGTCATGGATTTTAACCCTTTTTCAAATTTCTTTTCTTGTTTTTCGCCTAACTCTTTTACCGATTTAAGCACCTTTTGCTCAACGGTATGCCACAGCATGGGTACGGCAAAAATATGGGATACCTGATGGCGACGGCAGGTTTTAAGAATTGTGTCGGCAGAATAGTCGCGCAAAAACACCATGGCGGCGCCAAAAAACGAAAACCAAAAATAAACGGCAAAAAGGCCAAAAACGTGATAAAAGGGCAAAAAGGCCAACTGCTTTACCTGCCCTTTATACATTTTTACCATTCGGGGGCACTCTTTAACTATGGAGTCAAAGTTTAAAATTTGCTCGGCAATTTGAAAGCCCGAATAAAAGCATATTACCTCGTTCATCGAGGTTGCAGAGGATGAAAAGGCAATTTCGTTTTCCATATCCTCAAGGCCGCAGGTCGATTGGCCTGCAAGGGTGGTAACGTCAATGGCCTCAACCTCTAAACGGGATTTGCCCAAGCACAAAGAATATTGCACCTTTAAGGTTTTCAAAATGGCGTTAGATAAGTTTTCGGGGTATCGGGTGTTAACAAGATAGGGCTTGTTGCCGCTGATAAGGGTAGCCCAAAAGGCAACAATCCAGTTGTAAGAGTTTTCAAACTCTACGGCAATAAATTGGTGGTTGGCACCAACCTTGCTTTTAAGCCCGCTTGCGGTTTTAAGAATCAACTCATACGCCTGACCGTAGGTATATTTTTTTACTCTGAAGCCATCGTTTTCTTCGCAGATAATCATATCCTTGTGAGAAAACATAATTTCGAAAATAGATTTAAAATCCTTTTCGGAAGCTATTAAAGCTTGGCTGTTTTGTTTAAGGTTAGTTTTAAAACTCATAATCTTACTAATACCCACTTATTTTTATAATAATCATAATTATTATAAAATTTACAGCACTAAAAGTCAAGAAAAAACAGCGCTAAAAAAGCGCCTCCGTTTCGCATTTGCAAAACAGAGGCGCCAAAGCTTATTTAATTAATAATAATAGTCGTACAGGTCGTCGTAATCGTCGTAATC
>JAZQSG010000158.1:0-3041 GCA_045630025.1 Acutalibacteraceae bacterium | reverse complement strand
GAACTGCCTTGGGAGGCAACCGATAAGGCAGATGAGCTTAAAAGCTTGTTGCTCGCATCCGATCGCTAATTTTAACATTTAAGGAGATGTTGTTATGAATAAAGATAATTTTGCTTTGCACAACGTTGATATGATTGATTTTATCAAGGTGCTTGATACATGCAAGGGCGACGTGTTTTTGGAAACACCCGAAGGCGACGTTCTCAACCTTAAATCAAAGCTTTGTCAAATCGTTGGTCTTGCTACCATTCTTCAGGGCTGCAGCATTGCAGAGGCGGTAATTCGTTGCTCTAATCCGGAAGACGAAGAAAAACTGTTCAGATTTAATCTTTACAAAGAGATTCCTCAGCAATAAGCAAAGCACGGTAACAATTAAGTTACCGTGCTTTTTTATATTTGCTTTTTAATTCTATCCAGTGCATTTTTTTCTAATCTGCTGACCTGTGCTTGAGATATGCCTATTTCTGCAGCTACCTCCATTTGAGTTTTGCCCAACATAAATCGCATTGACAAAATGTTTCTCTCTCGCTCACTTAATTCGCTTATTGCTTGCTTAAAAGCAATCTCCTCAAGCCAATTTCTTTCGTCGTTTCCGTCTCCCACCTGGTCCATAACGTATATTGTGTCACCGCCGTCGGAATAAATCGGCTCGTTAAGCGAAACCGGGTCAACAATGCTTTCAAGAGCGATAACTGCTTCTTCTCGCGGTATTTGCAGCTCTTTTGCAATTTCTTCTACCGTTGGCTCGCGCTGAAGCTTTATAAGAAGCTTTTCTTTTGCTTGCATTGCTTTATATGCAGTATCTTTTATAGATCGCGAAACCCTTACCGAGTTGTTGTCTCTTAGGTAACGGCGTATTTCACCAATTATCATCGGTACTGCATAGGTCGAAAACCTTACGCCGTGGTCGATGTCAAAATTATCTATCGCTTTTATCAGCCCAATGCATCCTACTTGGAACAAATCGTCAAGGTTTTCTCCTCTTCCTACAAATCTTTGAACAACGCTTAGCACTAGCTTTAGGTTGCCGCTAACCAACTCGTCACGGGCAGACTTATTGCCTGCTTTAATTTTTAGCAACAGCTGCTCCTTTTCGTTTTCGCTTAATACCTTTAAAGATGCAGTATTTACACCGCATATTTCAACCTTGTTATATATTGTCATCGCCTCCCGAAAGTTACAATAAAATTATTGCCATCGGTTCAGCTTGCAATACTAAATATATATTTTAGTTTTCGACAAAAAAGACTTGAATAAATTAAAAAGGCGAGACCTGAATCTCACCTTTATCTGTTTGCTATCCATAATATAATGCCGGTTATTATAAAGATAGGGCATATTATCAACGATACCGTTAATCCACCGTGTCCAAGAAAGTATATATTGTAAAAACAAAATATTTCCAACACCGAAAATATTATTACAATTGCGATTGCGTATGCCTTCATGTTAATAAGAACACCTTTCTATGGCTTCGTGCTGTGTAACATAAAAGCACCGTTAAAAAACGGTGCTTTTGGTGCGGATAACAGGAATCGAACCTGCATGAAGTTGCCCTCACTAGAACCTGAATCTAGCGCGTCTGCCAGTTCCGCCATATCCGCATATTGACAACATTCATTATTATATATATTCATTTGCTCGGTGTCAAGTGGTTTTTCAACTTTTCTTTGTAATTGGTTGCAATAACAAAAACGCTAATGTATAATTACTTTTACCATGTATGAAAGGTGGATGATTATGAACGGAATATACGTGCATATTCCTTACTGCATAAAGAAATGCGGCTACTGTGACTTTTATTCTGTTTGTGATTTTTCATCTGCAGATAAATATACAGAGGCGGTATGCGATAAACTGAGCAAGGTTGCTGAGCTTTCCGACACCTTGTATATAGGCGGCGGAACACCGTCGGCAATAGGTGGCGATCGTTTGGCTAAAATAATCTGCTGTGCTAAAAGAGTGCTGACAGAAGATGCCGAAATCACCGTAGAGGTTAATCCCGGCGATGATGTTGCTGCACTTATGCCAAAGCTGGCCGCGTGCGGTGTGAACCGAGTGTCGATTGGAATGCAGACCCATATTGACAGTGAGCTTCGTTTGCTTACAAGACGCCATACCTCAAGCAACGTTGATTTAGCCGTTGACGCAGCCCGAAACGCAGGAATAAATAATATATCTTTAGATGTTATGCTAGGCATAGAGGGACAAACAATCGATTCATTAAAGCAGTCACTTGATTATTGCATTGGGAAAAAGATTAATCATATATCTACTTATATGCTTAAAATTGAAAAAGGAACTCCCTTTGAAAAGGCCGACTTTTGTCCGTCTGACGATTTGCAAGCTGATATGTATTTGTTTGTTTCTGATTATTTAACAAAACACGGTTACCACCAATACGAAATCAGCAATTTCTCTTTTAAGGGATATGAGAGCAAGCATAATCTTAAATATTGGAGGGGAGATTCTTATATCGGCATTGGACCGTCGGCTCATTCATATTATAATGGCAGGCGCAGTTACTACTCTCCGTCGTTAGCAGATTTTCTTAACACCGCTCAACCAATTGACGATGGGCAGGGTGGGGGATTCGATGAGCGGGTTATGCTTGGTCTTCGTTTGACCTGCGGTATAGATTGCGAGCTGCTTTTAAATGAGTTTCCAAACTGTAACAACAAGATAAAGCATATGCTTATTGAAGCTGAAAGACTGGCTGCATACGGATTAGTAACTTGCAGCAATAGCCGCATTTGTCTTACACCAAAGGGCTTTTTGGTTTCAAATGAAATTATTGGTGTTTTATTGGATTAAAGGGGTTGACATTTGGGCTAAAAGATGATATATTTTAACTCCCACAGCCGTGAAAAATGTCGTCAAATATCAACACTTTGAAGTTTAATAAAAAAACTTTAAAAAAAATGAAAAAAAGTGTTGACAAACGGTAATGGGTGTGGTAATATAATCGAGCGCCTGCAAAAAGGGGCGCCGAAAAGGACCTTGAAAATTAAACAACGAAAAGAAACGGACCCAAAATTTTT